>JALOLV010000420.1 GCA_025455785.1 Spirosomataceae bacterium
AATTCCCGAATTTTGCAGTCCAAAATGAAAAATATCATGCCAACTACAAAAAGTCCTTTATTTGATGAAGACGAGTTTCGTAGAAAACTTCTTCACATGGTTCCCCAAAATGAAGTAACAAATATTGTAAACGGCGAAAAAAGTGCTTTTGAAAAAATTAAAATAGATGATACTGTAATCAGAAATCTTACAGATAAGTACATTGGTTTTTTAATGAAAGGCTCTTTGCCTTTATGACATAGTTACATTATTTTTAGATGACGACCTTTTTAAAATGATGGGTCGTCATTTTATTTTAAACTATACCAACTATGATTATTAGTAATTATCCATACTTGGCCGAAAAAGGGAAGGAAGGAGAAAAAAGGTTAACTGAAATTAGAAATCTCATCAACGCTTTCTTTATAATCCTCGATAGAGAAGATATTAAATCATATTTTGGTATTGTTGATTATACATTAAGTTTGGCTGAGGGGGCATCTGAAATAGTTTGTGATAGCTATTATAAAAATTTGATTTATTATAAGAAATTTGTAAGTTCAAACTATAGCGATGATACAAAAGTAAATAGGTATAAAATTGTTTCTGGTCTTGAGCTTTCAATCTGTGAAATTCAGCCTATTAAAATCGAAAATATAGAAAAAAGAAGGCTACTAAATGCTCATTTGGCTTTTTATGTATCGTTGGGTATTTTGAAAGGCTGGGATGATGAAGAGAACTATTTCATCAACAATGATTTGTATAATTTGGATGATGTCGAGAGAGATGAATTACGGAAATTCATCGGAGAACACATTGCGTTCTTACGGATGATTCAGAGTGGTTTTCATCTTCTATATTTTTCAAATGCCCAGACTTGGTGGGCATTGAAAATGCTACTAAAAGAACTTAATGAACGAAGAACGTAATGATGCCACCTTCATTGATTGATATTTTTAAACAAGATGAATTCAAGCTACCATTGGTATATCCCGAAGATAAGGATTATATCATAGCGTTATTAGATGATAAACTTCATAAATATGCTAATTCGTTGGGTAAAAGCCCGTATTATGAAATTATTGGTAACGAAAATCATTTAAGACTTAATAATTATGTTACTGAAATAATTAATACCATAAAATTTTGGTATGAAGGTAAAATAAAAAATGCAAAAGATAATTTTAACAGTTTTCTGTTAGACCAGCTCCTATCATTACCTTTAAAAACAATTACAGCAGACCAAGTATTTTATAGAGTACGAGTATCAGAAGAGCATAAAATTCTCAAAAGGAAAGACTTATTCCATATTCCTTTTGAGTTACGAAATAAAGTAACTACTCAGCGTTTCAGTATTCCGGGGTTCCCGTGTTTATATCTCGGTAACTCTATTTATATCTGCTGGGAAGAACTCAATCGTCCGAACTTTCATGATATACAAACAGCGAAGTTAGTTAGCCGCAAGCCTTTCAACCTTTACAACTTATCCTACGAACAGTATAACTTCGCTTCTAAAAATCCAGATGATTTAAGCAATAAAGAAATTTTAAATTTAGTAATGGCTTATCCTATCATTGCGGCCTGCTCTATTAAAATCCCTCAAAAAAGAAGTAACGACCCGTTCAAGCCCGAATACATAATTCCTCAAATAATTATGCAATCACTCAGAGAGCAAGTAAATACCGATGGAGTTTTAGGAATTGTCTATTCTTCAACCAAAATGTATAATGTAGGTAATCAAAACGAGGGTATTTTTGAAAATTACGCTTTGCCAACGACTTCTAAAGTAAAAGAAAGGGGGTTCTGTACAGACCTAACTAATCTTTTTTCAATGACACAAGTTGTTGCTGGGTGGCCTGTAGATTTCATAAACCTATCTGTTCAACACTCCGAGGAAAACTCATTTAAAATAAATAATTTAGATTTAGACGGTATTTCTGTTAATTACAACGATACGCAATTTGCATTATTAGAAAAATCACTTACAAAACAACAAGCCACGCCAATTCCCGATGATTTTATTGGAGAATAACTCTTTTCTATCAAAAATCCATTAAAAACAGCCGTAAATTGATTAGACAGACTTGATATGCAAATCGTATATTTGCACATCAAGTCTTTTTTATTTGAAAACTATGACAAAACCTAAAATCGTTACCTTCGGCGAGATACTCCTGCGTCTTTCTACTCCTGACTATCAGAAGATTAGTCAAACTCAATCATTCAATTCTACTTATGGTGGTACCGAGATGAATGTTGCGGCAGGATTAGTCAATTTTGGTTTTGAAGGCACTCATGTTGGAGTTTTTCCAGATAATGCAATCGGAAAAAAAGCAACGGCATTTTTGCGTCAGTTGGGGCTAAATACGCAATACGTTGTTGAAAATGGTAAAAGAATAGGTTTGTTTTTTCTCGAAACGGGTGCGGTGATGCGTGCGAGTCAGATTGTTTATGACCGTGCCGATTCGGCATTTGCCAACCTCGACCCCGATTGGTTTAATTGGGAAGAAATCTTGCAAGGTGCCGACTGGTTTCATTGGTGCGGTATCACGCCTGCTTTATCAGAAGGGGCGGCGAAGGCTTGCCTCGAAGCCGTTAAAACGGCTAACCGTATGGGCATTACCGTTTCTTCGGATATTTATTATCGTAGTAACCTTTGGAATTACGGTAAAACGCCACAAGAGATATTGCCCGAGATTGCCGAGTATTCAAACATAATTTTGGCAAGCCGCAAGAATATCGAAGAGATTTTTGGTATTAAA
Source organism: Spirosomataceae bacterium (assembly GCA_025455785.1). Lineage (GTDB taxonomy): Bacteria > Bacteroidota > Bacteroidia > Cytophagales > Spirosomataceae > JALOLV01. The sequence continues at coordinate 2,742 of JALOLV010000420.1, forward strand.
GTAGAAGTAGAAAAGGGCAAATTTGCTGCTGCCTCTAAACTTTTGATGGAGCGATACCCGAATATCAAAAAAATCGTGGATTCGGACCGTATTCAAATCAGTGCTTCGCATAATCAGTACAGTGCCAAAATGTGGAATGGTGAAGAACTACTCGAAACCGAATATGCTGATATTACGCATATCGTAGATAGAATCGGCACAGGAGATGCGTTTTTGGCAGGATTGATTTATGGACAAGTTATTCTGAAAGACGACCTGCAATCTTTGCAGTTTGGTGTGGCTTCTGCAGTTTGGTGTGGCTTCATGTGCATTGAAACATACCATCGAAGGCGACCAAAATCTGGTTTCGGTTGCCGAAGTCGAAGCCGTAATGGGTGGTGATAAGTCTGGAAGATTAAGAAGATAATTTAGAATTTTAATAAATAAAAATCCTCCTCGTGCGATGCCAATAGTTTTTGCCGAAGAGGACAAAGGGATGTCAAAATGGCACGTTTTACAAAACAGCAAGTTCTCGAAGCAATCGAATCAAACGGTATGATGCCGCTCTATTATCATGCCGATTTAGAAATAAGCAAAAAAG
>JALOLV010000421.1 GCA_025455785.1 Spirosomataceae bacterium
AAATAAGTAGTTTCTTTTTTTGCTTTGATGTTGTTGATGTATTAAAGCTTTTTTCTTATTAAAGTGATTTTATATGACTATTTAGAGAGTTGTGCAACACAATTATCAAGGTTAGGCCACGGTATATTATAATTTGTATCTTTTCAATGTGTTTTCAAATGCTGAAGATTTTAAAAAGTTTTGTTTTTGCTTGTTCACTTGGATGATTTCTAAAAAACCTAATTCAACTAATGATTTTAAATCTGTTCTTGCAGTAAAGTTTGACACATTGAATCTTGATTCCATTTCTTTAGCGTTTAGAATTCTGTCTGGGTCATCGTGTATTATTTTTAAAATTTGTGCCATTCTATCATTTACTCCCGGTATTTTCATAAACTTCACAGCTTGGAAAACTTCTTTCTGTTTTCGGTTGATATACTCTTTCAAGGCATCAAATGCTTTTTCCATCGTTCTAATATGATAGGTAATGAAGTAAGTCAAATCATTTTCATCTATTTCCGTATAGAGGTATGCTTTTTCATATTGTGATTTGGAATCTTTGATAATTCTTGAAATAGACAAATATTCCGTTAGCCAATATCCCTTTTTGAGCATATACCAATAAAATACAGCCCTTGCAGTACGCCCATTTCCATCTGTAAAAGGATGTATCCAGCCAATCATAAAATGAATAATACATCCTTTAATTATAGGGTGGATAAATTCTTCGGTGTCGGTATTGAAAAATAGACATAGGTCATCTATGAGTTTTTTAAGATCAGATTGTAAAGGAGGTATGTGTACAATCTCACTATGAGTATGATTTACTACATGTACATCATCTTTTTCTCTAAATTTTCCTTCATCATCTTTATCATCTAATGTATTACTGGTTATTAGTTTATGAATGTATAATAAATTCTCTGTTGTCAAATCTTCACTTTTTTGTTGAACAATATGTTTCATAGTCATGAAATTGTTCAAAATCATTTGCTCAGATTTATTTTTAGGCTTTTTCTCTTGCTGAATCATTTCTTTAGCCTTTTTTCTAGTAGTATTAGCTCCTTCCATTTGGCTACTAGAAATAGCCTCTTCCATTATAGAACTCATCATAAACTTAGTCTTATCAGTTTCAGCAATACCGATATTACTACCCAATGTTCCACCAATATGCATATCAAATTGATGTAGGGATTTTTGAATATAATCTGTTATTACATAATGAAACTTAAAAGAATGAAATTTAAGTTCTTTTCTTCTCAGAAATCGAAATAGCTTTATGGCACTCCACAGTTCTATGGGGGTACAGTCTTTGGCTTTATATTTTATGATGTCCCAATATAAATATTCATCTTGTATTTTCTGTAGATTTCCATCCATCTGAAACCTAACCATGAGTGGTATAGTTTGGTCTGTTTTCTCAATTTGTGGCGCTTTTTCAATCATGTTAGATTCAAAATGTTTTGAGAATTTAAAGATAAATAAAAACCACGAGGTTTTAGATAAATCTCGTGGTTTTTATTGGTTTGAGTTTTTGAGATACAATATGTTGACGTTTTGCAGGTTTAAGAATTTGCGGTTTTACTTGCGAGGCAGGTGTCCGAACCGTAGAAACAAAGTTAATAGCAATAAGGAGGTAAGAGCAGGTCGCCCGCAATTTTTTTTTAAACCTCTGGTTATGTATAGTACATTTCTATTCTTTTTGATATTCGTTTTGGTGATAATACTATTTCTTGAGGAATTGTCGTATTTGCAAATTATTTTTATCGGATTAGTTATTAGTCCGGTCGTTTACTACCTTGATATTCGGCCTTAATTGTTTCATAAAATGTGTCAATATCCTCATTACCGTTCATTAATATTCTCAACATGTCTTTAGCTGTAAAAGTTGTGTCTTTGTGTCCCATGTCTTTCCTTATTAATGGGAAAAGTTCAAGTAAGGGCAAAAGGTTTCCTGTGTTGGATTTTCCGATGCTTTCCTTCCAGTCAATATACTTATTTAAAACATTGTCTGAAGCATATATTAAAAAGCTTTTCTGTATTTCGATTAGTTCATTAACTCTTTTGTCACTTGTTTTAAGAGTAGGGATTTGTTCTTTAAAAAGCTCAAAAAATAAATCGAACATGTCGGTATATGCTTTGAATTGTTTGTCTGAAACCTTTTCGCGGATAGCTTTGATTTCGTCATTCTGTCGCTGTATTTTATATAATAAAAAAGGAACAGCTATTGAAAGTAATCCAGTAATTATTTGAAAAGTAGTCTCCATAGTCGAGTTGAATTACACATAACGGCAGTCCGTTTAAAAACCTAAAATAGGTTAAAGTCAAGCTTATCAGGAGTGAAATATAAGCGATTATAGCGTATTATAAAATCAGTAGTTTCATTTTGCTTTGATGTTGTTGATGTATTAAAGCTAAATCAGCATACAAAATGAGCCTCGTTTATAGCAGCTTTAAATAATGCTCTTTTCTTACTAAAATGATTTTATAGGAGTATTTAGAGGGTTGTGCAACAGTTACCGATGTTAGGGTATCATGCTTCTTCTTCATCGGTTTGGGTACTCGCTGGGACAGATTCACTCTTTGAAAAGCTTTGGCTAGTGCAGCTGGCTGGTGCGACTTGGGAATGTGTGTGGCTTTGAAGCGTTTGCATAGTTGGTTTATTTTTAAATAATCTTATAAATCTACGCATTCATTTTGATGCGATTGCTATGTTCCTTATTCTGTTCTTTACGTTCCTTAGCTACTGAAATACATTGATATTCAAGTTATTGAAAGAAATAACTAATGTTCCTAATATTCGAGTTAAAGTTTCTTAAAAGCATATTTGGCGTTCTTATCTCTTTGCTTCTCACTTAAACGAACCAGGATGTTTTCAGTATCAATAAACTGATTCAGATAAAGTCTTACATTTTTCTTATGAATGCCAGTTACCTCAACCAATTCATTTATTGTAGCTTGACTGTGATAAAAGAGATGTTGTAAAATCCGCTTTTGGGTATCATTGTAAGTAGCCCAATTCTCTTGAACAGTTTTCAGGATTGCATCTGATATGGTTTTAGTGTGGTTGCTAATCTTATTCCGAAGCGTTAAATACACATTACCATTTTTTTCTACATACTCAGGAGTTGAAAGCATTGACTTCTCCATCGACTGGTAAATCCTAGAAACACCTTCATTTAATTGCCTTACAAATCCCATGTCTTCTAAAGCTCTGGAAATTCGTGGATTCCGTGAAAATCTTTCCGTCTTTATATTTTCTACATTCACTTGTGCCGGAAGTGGTCCGCTGTTTGAAATTTCAAGGCGGTCATCATAATGTTTAATGTAAATGGCGTTGCCTTGCACATTATAAGAGCGGTGACACAAGGCGTTTACAACTCCTTCAAGCCATGCTTCCTCAGGATATTCAGGTACTTTATTAAAGCGACCTGTTTCTAAGTCTAGGAAGTAATAATCTTTCAAAGTCACTTTCAGGAACTTTTTTACTAGATCAATAATCCATGGAATATTGTTTTCAAAGCGTACATCTTTTACCACATTGTGCTCAGTCCCTACTTTAGCATCTGTACCTTCATACCGAATATATCTGAGTGAAGCAGAAGTAATGTACTTCTCAGGGTCTTTAGCAAAAAGTAGCACACCTGCTTTCTTTATTTTAAATTGACCATCTTTTTTGATGGCTAAGTGTCTTTTTACCAAAAGGTCTAAGGCATCACCTTCATAGTTCAACTTTTGCTTGTAGCCATTCAAAAGTTTTACATCAAGATCGTTGAAATCAAACTCAGGTTCTATTTCGTCTTCAAACTTCCGTATCTGCTTATCATATTCTAAGTTCCTTACAGCATCTCGGTCAAGCTGCTTATTTCGGTCATCAATTCTTAAGAAAATTTGCTCATTGTCCTTACGCTTAAAAATACGCTCAATATCTTGGTCAACGTGGTATAAGAAAATTAGCTTTCCTTCAATGTCAACTTCTTCGAGTCTGATATTGCCATGTGGCTCGATAAAATCAACGTAAAGATTCCTATAATCGCTCAGTTTTTCGCCCAAAGTATTCACGTCCTGAATTTCACCCTCATTAGAGACTCCAAAAGCCAATACACCGCCATCGGCATTTAGCATACCTATCAATTCATTGGCTATTTTTGTGGGAACAATATCCTTCTCTCCTAATCCCTTACGCTCAAAGTACTGGTTCTCCCTCTTCTTTTGAAGAAAGTCTATAGTTATTTGTGTATTGAATTTTGAAACAACCATCTCTTCTATTTTACGCCATCGGCTTGCTCATACTTTCTATAAACGGAATCTCTTCTTCACTTAGGTTATACTTTTTATATAAAGACCTGATTTTAAAATATTGCAGGAAAGTAAAAAGAGTCGAAATATTTCCTGAAATGCTCAAAAAATACTTCGACTCCTCTTCATCTAAAATAATGATGATTTATTGATATGATCTCTTCATTCTTAG
>JALOLV010000068.1 GCA_025455785.1 Spirosomataceae bacterium
GGTGCGGCATTTTTGCCACTACATCCGACCAAATACGCAACTTTACTCGGTGAAAAAATCCACAATTATAAAGTGAACGTCTGGTTGATAAATACTGGATTTACGGGTGGTGGATTTGGCGTTGGCACTCGTATGAAATTAAAAAATACCCGTGCGATGATTACGGCGGCTCTCAATGGCGATTTGAATAAAGTGAGTTTTACAAAACACCCCACTTTTGGTGTTTTAATACCCGACCATTGTCCTTATGTTGTATCAGATATGTTAAATCCTCGAAACACTTGGGCTGATAAAGTTGCTTATGACAAAGCGGCTGAAAATTTGGCTCGAATGTTCGACGAGAATTTTAAGAAATATGAAGATTTTGCCGATTCAGAAATCCTTTCTGGACGGCCGGTAGTTTAATGTTTTTTCGTTTTTGCTTAGTAGAAAATAAAATGCCCTGTCGTCTGACGGGGCATTTTTTATGCGTGATAGCTTGGTGCTTCGATGATGCTGATTTCGAGAGACTTTTCTCGTCTCTTGCATCTTGTCTCTTCAAAAAAATACCGTAGCACATTGAAGTACTACGGAAAAACTCTAATCCAGGAGCGTTAATCCCAATTTTTAGTTATTCTCTTCTACCTTTTTGGCAAATTGAACTGGCACAAAGCTCGAAGGAAGTTTGTTTGCCATTTCGGCAAAACGCTTGGCTTCTTGCTCACGACCAGTTTTGTAGAGTAGATTCGAATATGTTTTCAATGCAATCGGGTTCGATGATAAACGGAGCGATTTACTCAACCATTTCAATGGTTCTTTCAATGACTCTTTGTCGTTGATGTTTTGGGCGTATCTCCAGCCATAAAGGCGTAGTTGATAAGCCACTTCGTCGTTGTACGAAGTCTCTATTTCGTCACGTAATTGCTTCCATTCTTCTTCCGAGAAATTGAGTTTATCTTCATATTTTTTGTATTCGGCCATACTTTCATTTACGAGAGCCTCAATATTGAGTGCATCAAAATGATTTAAGTATTCGTTAATCTCAAATTTGTACTTTGTCCAATCTTTGGCCATTTCGTAATAGTCGATTCTGTAACTCGACATCACCAAACTTTTATTGTAAAATACTGATTCTTTTTCGTTCCAGTTTTTAGCAATGGCTTTCACAGCATCGTTGAGCAATGCTTCGTTTTTGGTCAATACAGCTTCATTAAATGAGCGGTCGATGATACGGTTGATTCGTAGTCTGAAACCTGCCACATTATCATCCGAAAAAGTCTGAACTGCATCAATGTTACTCATCAAAGTTTGAAAAAGAGCATCGCTACAATTTTTATTGGTTTGGTACAAATATTCACAAATCAAAACCATGTTTTTCTCTGATTTTCTACTTACATCAGACAAGTCCATGACATAATTCCGAATCGCTTTGTCTAAATCTTTGATATTTTTTTCTTTAGAATTGCCCATTTCGACACTCTGTAGGCGGCGAAGCGAATACAAATACAAAAACTCTTGGCTACGCTCGCCGTTTTTGAAGGCTTTGTCGAGTTTTTCGATTGTCGAAAATTCATTATTTAGATTAATAGCCACATTGGCTTCGTTCAAGATTTCGCTCGGCGTTTTTGTAAAATTAAATTTATGAATCAATTCGCCCTTTGGGGTGAAGAAAAAATACCCAGCCGTGATTCCACGGTATTTGAAATCCTCAAATGTGCTTTTATCACGCAGCGATTCACCGTTGATTTTAAGATTGATAAAATTTTCGTTAAAAGTTTCACCTACCTCTGGGTCGTTCAAAACATTCATTTCCATCCATCGGCTATTTCCGCCATAATTAGTATAGGCCACAAATACAATTTTTTTCTGCTGCTTGGCAAGTTTGAGTGCTTCGGTAAATGATTGATGAATAAATGTAATACCTCTTTGTGCAATAAGCTGATTCGATAATAGGGTAAGCAGTAATAAAATTAGTTTTCGCATAGAGTTTTTTGAGTTAGTTTCCTGATTTTCAGTGGTTTTAAGGCTTATAAATAATGTACAAAACGATTTTGCTACCGTTTGATAACTTTTTCGAGTTATCAATCTTCAAAAAGTATGCCATTTAATAATAATTTCAATGTTTTTGCGAAAACTTGAATTGTATAAATTAATCTTTGTAAAGTGCAAAATCTTTGAAAAATACAAAATATATCACATAAAGTTTCGCAATACCAAATATTAGAATTACCTTTGCAAAAGTTTATAAAAGTTATTCCGTTCAGTACTCTGCGGTATCAATCGTTTTAAGGGCTATTCGGGGTTTCGATAAGTTAAAGAGATTGTTGGCAAATGCTCTTTCGTTTCAGAATCCTACTACATAGCAGTCTTTCGACTAATTTTCCAACCAGAGCAAGCAACGGAGACTTTTCAGTTGTCCGTTATTTCTAATTTTATTGTTTGTGTGTTTTATGTTTAGAATGTTTGATTGTTGAACCTAACAACCAAACCCGTAAACTCTGTAAACATCCAAACAACTCAAATCTTTATGCAAAAATTAAAGTTTTCTGAACTTCCGGTATCGGAAGAAATCCTGCAAGCCGTTGCAGAAATGGGTTTTGTTGAGGCTTCGCCTATCCAGTCTGAGGCCATTCCAGTTGTTTTACAAGGTAGAGATGTCATCGGTCAGGCACAAACAGGTACGGGTAAAACCGCCGCTTTTGGTATTCCAGCCGTTGAGTTTGTCAATCCAGACATCAAAAGTCCACAAGTTTTGATTCTATGCCCAACCCGTGAGTTGGCAGTGCAAGTAGGCGAGCAATTAAAGAAAATCGCTCAGTTTAAAAGAGGTGTATTTATTGAAGTTATTTTTGGTGGAGATTCTTACGACCGCCAGATTCGTTCACTCAAAAAAGGTGTTCAGATTGTTGTAGGCACGCCGGGTCGTGTGATTGACCATTTAGAGCGTAAAACGTTGAACCTCAGTGAGTTGAGAATGATGATTTTGGACGAAGCTGATGAAATGCTCAACATGGGATTCCGTGAAGACATCGAGAAAGTACTTTCGATGGCACCCGAAGAACGCCAAACGTTGTTGTTTTCGGCTACGATGTCAAAAGAGATACTTTCTATCACGAAGCGTTTCCAAAAAGACCCTGCAATCGTTAAAGTTGTAAAAGAAGAAATCGCCAACGTAAACATCGAGCAATTCTATTTTGCGGTTCGTCGTGAAGCCAAAATGGAAGTAATGTGCCGATTGATTGAAGTTCACGATTTGAAATTAATATTGGTATTCAGCAACATGAAATCTAAAGTGGATGAGATTGTTTCTGAATTACAATTGCGTGGATACGCCGCCGAAGGTCTGCACGGAGATATGCGTCAGCAGGCACGTACACAAGTAATGAATAAGTTTAGAGGTGGCTCAACAACTATTTTAGTTGCAACTGATGTAGCCGCTCGTGGTATTGATGTAAAAGGTGTAGATGCGGTATTCAACTTCGATATTCCGATGGATTTGGAATATTATGTTCACCGTATTGGTCGTACAGGTCGTGCTGGTAAAACTGGTAAGGCTTTTGCTTTGGCTTCGGGCGTTGAGAAAAAACGCTTGAGAGACATCGAAAACTACATCAAAGTACGTATCCCGAAAGGCGAGATTCCGACATTGGCCGAATTGCAAAATGCTCGTAATCAGAAGTTTATCGAGCAAATCAAAGAGGTTATCAACGAAGGTGTAGATGATACTTACGAGCCAATCATTGAGACTCTCAAAGAAGAAGGATACTACAACACACAGATTCTCTCGGCATTGTTTAAAATGCAGATGGGTGCTTTGAAATCTAATTTTGCCGATGCTGATTTGGCAGAAGAAGACCGTCGCCCTAAAACATTTGACCGCAACGAAAGAGGTAGCGATAGAAGATTCGACCGCAATGACCGTGGTGGACGTGATTCGAGAAGTGGTGGATTTGACCGTGAAAGACGTGGAAGTTTTGAACCTCGTGGCGATAGAAGCCGAAGTACAGAACCACGCTTTGGTGGTCGTGATGCTGGTCGTCGTGGGTCGGGCCGTGAAGGTATGGTAAGATTATTTATCAACTTGGGTCGCAAAGACAACGTTGCTCCAAACCATATCGTAGGTGCGATTACTTCGGAAGCCCGTATTCCGGGTAAAGCAATCGGTCAGATTGATATTTACGACAAATTTAGCTTCGTAGAAGTTCCACAAAACGACGTAAACAGTGTTTTGAAGGCGATGAACGGTAACACTATCAATGGTAGAGAAGCCAGCATCGAAATTGCGAAATAATTAATCATTATAGATTTTTTGAAACCCCCATTGTACTTTGTACGATGGGGGTTTTGTGTTTCTATTACCTTAAAATAAAAATGAGTGTAAATATTTGATAATCAATAGGTATTGTGCTTAAATTGTTGAAAAAACATAGCACATGGCAACGGTACAAAACGAAAGTCAAATCGAAGAGAAAGAATTATTCGATAATATTGCACTCTGTATTTCGGGGGGGGGATTTAGGGCGGCGTCATTCGGACTCGGTGTTTTATCGTATCTCAATCATTTCAAGATTGAGAATGATAAATCTCTCCTTCAAAATGTAAGTTATCTCTCGACTACTTCTGGAGGGTCAATATTGGCGGCTGTATATATGAAATCTTTGTGTAGCCGAGAGCCTTTTGTTGATTTTTATAGCAAAGCCACCAAGTTTATGAAAGGAGAGATAGTTTTAGAAAAGGCTCTCAAGAAACTTTCGGACTATAAAGAATGGAAGGATACCGAGAAAAGCCGTAATCTAATCAACTCTTTTGCCAAAGTGTACGATGATTATTTAGATGGACAGACTTTTGAAGAATACTGGAAAAACCGCAGCGACATTCATATAAAAGCAAATTGCTATAACGCAACCGAGTTTAATACAGGGATTACCTTTAGGTTTCAGACAACCGACCGAAGTTTAATTGGTAATAATTATGTGAGATTGACCGAAGAATCTGCCCAAAAACTCAAAGTTGCTGATATTATTGCTGCATCTTCGTGCTTCCCTGCGGGTTTTGAGCCTCTTTTGTACCCCGATGATTTCTCGACCAATCAAATCGAAAAAAAACAACTTACCGACGGGCTTACGATTTCTAACCCTTATGATGAGAAGGTAAGCCCACCTTTTGCCTTGATGGATGGCGGAATTACCGATAACCAAGGTATCGAAAGTATGATGATGGCCGACGGTAATGTGAAAAAAAAGAAGTTTTCTTTTGCGATTATTGCCGATGTTAGCAATAAATATATGTCGCCGTGGAGCTCTCCAAAACGAGAGAATAAAGACAAAATTAGTATTAATCGTATTCTTACAATACTTAAGTGGGTATCAGTACCGCTGCTTTTGGTTTCATTATATTTGTTGGTTTACCAAAGTGGTGAAATCCCGAAGTTGATTGGTGCTTTACTGCTTGGACCATCAATTTTATTCACCTTCTTGTGGTCGAAATGGAAATCTCTGGTTGAGAGTATCAAAAATGTATTTGATAAAAATGATAATATAAGCTGGGATAAAATAATGAGACCTTATCTTAAATACTTCGGCTCGCTGCCCTACAATGACCTAAAGTATTTGATTGAGGTTCGTCTGACTTCGGTTGCAATGCTCGCTTACGATATTTTTTTGAAACAAGTAAGAAGAATGCGTTATGATGAATTATATGAAAGTAAAGAATGGGAGGGGAGGCGTGTCAGTAGCTTGATTTATGAATTGAATCAGAAAAATCAGAAATTTTTGGAAGAAGAGATTCTTGATAAAGAAAAAAAAGGTATTTATCCGATTGGTACTTGGGAACTCATCAAACCTTCGGTTGAATTGCAAGAAGCTGCTCAGTATGCGAGTGAGATGGGTACTACACTCTGGTTTGATGAAGACGATGAACACAATAACCGCCTTAACAAACTTATTGCAACAGGACAGGCAACAATATGCTTTAATCTTCTTGATTTTGTGATTAAGGCAGAGTTTAAAAATCCGAGTATTTTTCTTCAAAAGTTGAAAAATGACCTTCTTGCCGATTGGGCGAGATTCAACAATGACCCTTTGTTTTTGGTAAAATAAGACTAATCCATGAGTCAGAAATCTGAAAGAAAAAATGCCTTAATCGAAAGGTATAGGCCTCTTTATCGCAGGTTGAGAGGTTATGCGTTTGACCCAAGCCTATCAACTCGTCTCGAATCGGCCGATGTCAATTTGGCAATTTTTAAAGTTGATTGGGAAGAAGACTTAGAACCCGGACCGATTGGCGAATACCTCGAAATCATAGATATTGACCCTGCGAGCCGAGCATTTTATGAGCCTGTTAATCTCAATCATCAATATATCTTGGCTTTGGATGGTCTGCCGCCGTCCGAGAGTAATCCGCAGTTTCATCAGCAAATGGTTTATGCTGTGGCAATGACTACGATTCAGCATTTTGAGAAGTCTTTGGGTCGAAAAGTTCAGTGGTCTTCTATAGATTACAAAAAAGAGAAAGATAATTATGTGCCAGAGAGGTTTGTTCAACGGCTACGGATATACCCCCACGCTATCCGAGAAGCCAATGCTTTCTATAGCCCCCAGAAAAAAGCTATTTTATTTGGCTACTTTACGGCTTCACCCAGCGACGAAACTACGATAATGCCCGGCTCATTGGTATTTACGTGCCTTTCTCACGATATTATTGCCCATGAAGTTACGCACGCACTCATTGATGGACAACACAAGCAATATGTTCGTTCGCTAACTAAAGATACCTTGGCGATTCACGAAGCTTTTTCTGATATTGTAGCCCTTTTTCAACATTTTACTTTTCCAGAAGTACTTAAAAACCAAATCGCTAAAACAAGAGGTGAGTTAGAAAGCCAACATTTATTGGGTGAGCTGGCTCAACAACTTGGCCTTGCCATTGGTAATTATGGCTCTTTGCGAAGTGCATTAGGACAAAAAAATGCTGGCACTGGCAAATGGGAACTGACAAAGCCTAATCCGGAAGCATACAAGAAAGTGATAGAACCACACGACCGTGGGGCTATCTTAGTTGCGGCCGTATTTAGGGCTTTTCTGAAGATTTACAAACGCCGAACCAACGATTTGTTTAGAATCGCAACAAACGGAACCGGAGTATTGCCCGAAGGCGATATCCATCCTGATTTGGTCAATCGGTTGGCTTCCGAGGCTGCAATGTCGGCAAAGCACGTTTTGAGTATGTGTATTCGGTCGCTCGATTACTGTCCGCCAGTGAGGGTAACCTTTGGCGATTATCTTAGAGCCATTATTACAGCCGACCATGACCTCATTGCTGATGACGATTTTGACTATCGTCTGGCGTTTATTGAGGCATTTAAAGAATGGGGCGTTTATCCTAAAAATATATTTTCGCTTTCGGAAGAAAGCCTTTTGTATCGTATTCTGAATCGAACCGAAATTGATACCTACCTCAAAAAAGATAAATCTTTTCGTAAAATAGCTTTTGAACTAAAGAAATATTACCGAATTGTCTCTAAAGAGAAAAATCGGGAGGATGTTTTCAAAGAAACGATTGAATCAAAACGGAGAATTCATGAAAAGATAAGGACCTTGATGATTGAGGTTAATGAAGATAGAATTGAGCTAAAACGTGAAAGTGAGACAGACTCTGACGAATTATCCGAAATAACTTTTAAGCTACAAAAAGATAAAATGGATATCGAAGAACGTAGCTTAACGGTAGATTTTGATTATAAAAAGAAAAAACTGGAATTGGAAAGAGCCTTGCAGGATTTAGCTTTTGAGTTTAGAGGTAGAGAAAAAAACAGGAATTTTAAGAAACGCTCAGAAAAAATTGAAAATGAGCTTAAAGAATTAAAAGAACAGTACGATTCTGAAAAACAGGAAATTGAAAAAGATAAGAAAGAAGCCGAGATTGATTTCAAAAATAAAGCCGCTCACAAAGTAAATGTAAAGAAGAAACTCCAGATTCTCGAAGATTTGTCAGGATTCATCGTACCGCTTTTTGATGTCGGTAGCGAGGATTTCATGAAAAACCTTTTCATTGATGAGTGTGATGCCCCTGTTGCGACTAAATTCAACGGTAAAAAATTTGAGGGATTTTTAGGACATAAGTACTTCAAAGAGGAAGTTCGAGCTGATGACAGACCATTTATTAAAGTGGGCAATAAACAGTATGATGCTTATATCAAAATAAATAAAAAAATATATGATGAAGGCCCAGATACTTATTATCCTAATTTTCAGGTTTATAACTTGCAGTTTGCCGAGCGTGTTGGTCCAGATGGGATTGTCAATCGACAGCTCATATTGAGTATCTTACAAGATTTATTCTTATTAGAGAAACCTGCCGCTGATTCTAAGATTGACTTTGGATTTATCAATAATAACTCACTCGTATTCAGAGGAGGCAGTACACTCATCATCGATGCTGGTAGTAATCAAGTTAAGTTTGGGATTGTTAAAAAAGTCTTTGATTTAAAAGAGATTACAGAATTTATCGAATTAGAAACTAACGAGAATGCAGGTTCGGCTCCTTTTGCCATCAACGATGGTGGGCATGAGCCATTTGCCATTCTTCATCGTGGTCATACCCATTAATCAATAAAAATAATGGCAAAGAAGTTAAAATCAGTAGATATACGAATGTACCGTCAGGGCTTTGGCGACTGCTTTTTATTGACATTTAGATACCCTTCTGGCAAGAAACATCTGATGATTGATTTTGGAGTTTTGAAAAGCTCTAAAGGAGAATCGAAAATGAAAGATATTGCCGAGGATATTCTCAAAACTACTCAAAAAAAAATAGATACACTTGTTGTAACGCATCAACACTGGGACCACTACTCTGGCTTCACGAAGTCGCAGGCTCAAGACATCATCAAGCAGCTTAGTTTTGACAAACTGTGGCTGGCTTGGACAGAAGATTTTGAAAACCCCCAAGCCAAAGCTTTACTTGATAGAAGAAATAAAGTGAAAGAAGCCGTAAAGATTGGCCTCAAGGGGATGGCCGAGCATTATAATAAGCTTACAATGGCAAGCGAGACCCAGAAAACGAAGTTTGCCAATCAACTCAAAAACATAGTTGGCATACTAAATTTTGAGTCGGGTATTGACCAGCCATTTGAACTTTCAAATAAAAAGCCCGAAGAGGTGTTTGGGCTATTAGGCAGTAATAAAATTGATAATGATGATAGAAGTTTGGTTGATATTTTGAAGGAACTCTGGAGCGATATTGACCAGAAAAAAGATTTTTTAGAGCCAAACACTATGATTGATTCTAAAAGTCAGGGTTTTGGACTTGATGGAGTCAGGATTTACGTACTGGGCCCGCCCTCCGAATGGGAGTATTTACGTCGAAATGACACAGCTGCTAAGGGTGAATTATACATTTCTTCGTCATTGTTTGATAATCCTACTTCATTTATTAATTCTTTTGAGTTTTCGGACGATGAGCGAAAAAAAGATTGGAATGATAACGACATCCCGTTTGAAGAAAGCTGGATAGAATACATCGTAGAAGATAATAAAATCACTTTTGAAGACGATAATAAAGGTCTGCGAGGTAGCGAACATAAAAGAATCAGAAACGCAATACAATCGAGTGAAGCATTTAGGCAGTACAACGAAGAGTCTGAATTTAACAAATTACGGCGTATTGATAACGAATATTTAAGTTATATTGAGCCACTTGCCCTCATGTTAAACTCACACACCAACAACACAAGCTTGGTATTAGCAATAGAATTGATTGATTCGGGCAAAGTTTTACTTTTTCCGGGTGATGCTCAGTACGGCAATTGGTTGTCTTGGACCGATAAAAAATTAGAGTGGGAGTTTAAAGAAGGCGATAAATCAAAGAAAGTAAGTATTGAAGAATTGCTTTCGAGAACAGTTTTTTACAAAGTTAGCCATCACGGAAGCCACAATGGTACTCCTCAAAACAAAGGGCTTGAGCTTATGAAAGATAAGTCGTTAATTGCCGCAGTACCAGTTGACAAAGTAGCCGCCGAAGAAAAAAACTGGAATAAGATTCCGTACAGCAATATAATGAAACGGTTGGAGGAGAAAGTAAAAAAAATCAATGGTAAACCCGCCATACTGCGGTCAGACTCGAAACCTGAAGAAATTCCGGTTAGCACCCAAATTAGGGTCAATGAATTGTATTTTGATATTAAAATACAAAATCGAGATTAACGAAATTGGACTTCTCCCAAATTTGTAATTTTATTTTAAACATAGCTTTATCACATCTCGAAGTTTTTTTAGCACTTTAAGAAGTATTTTGTAAAATAGATAGACTCTTTCGTTATAGATTTCGTCTATTATGCTAAATTGTATTATCTATTCGGATTTGTGATGAAGCTATTTTACTTTTTATTTTTATTCTGGATTCCTTCCTTCGCTTTTGCCCAATCGCCTTATGTAATCAAAGGCAAGGTGATTGATGCTGTTACACAAGACCCGATTCCGTTTGCGGCAATAAGTTTAAAGTCCACCACGTTTGGTACAAATACCGATTTTGAAGGAAACTTCTTGCTTCAACTCAAAACCATTACTGCCGATTCTCTGCTCGTTACGACAATGGGCTACCAGCCCAAAACGGTTTTTATCTCGAAAGATTCATCCTCACAAAACGTATTTATTCTGCTAAAACCCTCCGAAATCGTATTGCAAGAGGTAAAAGTATATGCTGGCGAAAACCCCGCTCACAAAATTATTCGCAAGGCGGTAGCTGCCAAATCGGAGAATAATTACAAACGAATCGACGGTTTTGACTACCGAAGCTACAATAAAATTGAGGTTGACCTAAATAAAATTTCTGAGAAGCTACGAGAACGAAAGATTACCCAAAAAATAAATAGGGCCATTGAGGAAATCGGAACACTGACCGATGATGATGGAGACATACTTTTGCCTACTTTTATCTCGGAATCAATTTCGCATTACTACTACCGAAATAACCCGAAGTTAGCCAAAGAAATCATCGAAAAAACCAATATTCGGGGCGTTGGCGTGACCGACGGAAGCCTTACTTCGCAATTGATTGGGTCGTCGTTTCAGCAATACAATTTTTATGTCAATCAAGTAAATGTATTAAATAAAAACTTTGCATCGCCCGTTGCCGACGATTGGAAACTGATTTATGATTATTATTTATCCGACAGTACATACTTTGGCGATAACTTTTGTTATAAAATAGATTTTACGCCCAAACGTCCGCAAGATTTGGCGTTTTCGGGTACAAT
>JALOLV010000422.1 GCA_025455785.1 Spirosomataceae bacterium
CCCAAGATTTGAAGTGAAAACTAAGGCTGACCGCAAAGCCCCCATCGAAACAAAAGAAGTTGATGTAGAGGGTTTTGTAGATGTGCGTGGATGGAAAACAAACGGCCAGAAAATCAATACCGATGTCGTAGAAGCTAAGTTACTTGCTCCTAAGGTTGTTGAAGAAGCTCCTAAATTAGATGACACTATCGAAGAAGCAGAAGGTGAAACCGCAGATATTATTGACGGACAAGAAACCGCCGAAGATTCTGATGGACAGTTGGCTTTGTTTTAATAAATTGTATACCGCAGAGTTGAGGCTCTGCGGTTTTATTTACTAAATTATAGACTGTGAAATAACTTCCCAGTTAAAACCGTGACACGGCTAAGCTGTAAAACCCTTATTTTCAGCAATAAAGCCCCAAGCCCTGCCACGGATTCTATACCTCTCAATTAACCAAGTTATTTCACAATCTTTAAACCCACCTTTAAGTTCTGTTTGCGTTATTTCTTCCTAAATTTATAAGTACAAAAACTGATTCATTTTAACCTAATTACAAGTAAGTACACGTTCATAAATAGTTTATACTATTTGAATCTGTCAAATCATCGCTCTATTTTTCGTAGCGTAGGGTTTGCAAACCCTACGCTACGAAAAATAATATATACTATTTACAAGCGGGTACTCAGTGATAATTACAATATCCATATAATCTCCACTACTATTTTGGTTTGTACTCATCATCAAAATTGGTTTGTTTCCCAAATTGTGTTTCTAAAAGGTAACTAAACTGATACAGAATACTACCCTTGACTTACGCTTCAATTAACTACCATGGGTCTCGCTGTTTTTCGGGTTTTTATTTTAAAATGTCAAGACGGGAATTAAAAAATATACCTCCTAAGAGGTAATAATAATTTGCAATATTACTTTGTAGATTTGTGATGTTGAAAGCAATAACTTACATATTGATTTGCTTGGTTTTAATAATTTGCAATATTACTTTGTAGATTTGTGATGTTGAAAGCAATAACTTACATATTGATTTGCTTGGTTTTCTTAAATAAACTGATAGCACAGCCATTCAAAACCTTGGATGTGGTTGGGAAAACCGTAAATACAGACTTGAAAGGGTATCTTTACAAAGCAAGTAATCTAAAATTTACTAAACCGAATGAGTTAATATTGATGGATAAATTGTTCGTCAAAGTTGATGGACAGCTTCCTAATTTTGGGGTCGATAGCCACGAAAATTGGGTTTTCTTTCAGCTAACTAACCGAGAATCCCAACCTAAAAAATTAGTTTTATTTTTAGACCAAACTTTTTTAGACAAAGCTGACTTTTATCAATTGAATGGGGCAGGAGAGATATTAGAAATTACGTATTCTCAAAATACTCCGGCAGAGAAGAGACCTTTTTTTTACCCAAATTTCTCTTTTGTTTTTGATTTAGCACCCAACTCATCCAACCGAATTTATCTAAGAATCAAATCTTCTCCCGTAAACGGAATCTCAAGAGCAATTTTAAATCTATCTGATGAGGTCTCATTTCATGCAAATTTCAGCCGAAGATTTTTTTTGTTCGGTGTATTGGTAGGTTTTTTGTTGCTAACATTTTTGGGTGGTTTGATACTTTTTTATTTTGGTAAAGAGAAGGTTTACCTTATTTACAGTTTCTACATTTTAAATGTAATTATTTATTATTTATGTAATGGCGGGTATCTTAATTTATTTTTTGCCGACTCCATTTTAGGTTCACCTGAGTTCTCAAATGCAGTTTTGATGAGTGCCACCACGCTGCATATTTGGTTTATTTACGATTTCGTACACATAGAAAAGAATTTTTCTAAAGGCATATCCCTAATTGTACAACTATTAATGGTTTTCTTTATTGGGTTGGCATTATATTTTTTACTTTTCGATTTACCTTCTTGGCTACCGATTTTCGTAAGGGTACTTTTGTTTTTAGTTGGTTTATTTATACTCACATTATCAGTTTGGGGTATAAAACAGAAACAAACACCGACACTTTTATACAGCTTGGCCACATTTCCGAGCATTCTACTGATAGTATATTTTTTGATGACCGCCCTCAAAATTGTTCCACTTTATAATTTAGCTTTTTCATTTGTATTTCCGCTGACGGTCTTTGAAATCATAGTTTTTGGTGTTGGATTAGTATTTAGATTTAACAACGAAAAGTTAGATGCAGAAAAAAGGTTGGCTTCCGAACGTCAACAAATTGCTCAAAAGATTATTTCTGCCCAAGAAGTTGAGCGACAAAGAGTAGCTCAAGACCTGCACGATGATTTAGGAAGTACACTTTCGTTACTGAAATACCGACTTATAGAATCTAATGAAGTATTTGGTAATCAGTTGTTTGATGAAATCAAAATCGCCGATAAAGCTGTTGAAGATTTAAGTATAATATCGCATAATCTTACTCCTACACTTTTTGTTCAGAAAGGGCTTGTAAAAGCGTTAAGTGAATTGACCCATTTGCACAAATCTCCACAAATCAAATTCATTAATTCTGGAAAAATCAAAGCTTTAGATTGGAATACTGAATTGAGTATTTTTAGAATTGTCAAAGAACTTCTCAACAATTCAATCAAACACTCAAAAGCTTCCAAAATTGAGATTCAACTTATTTATTTTGATGAATTTTTATATGTTTCGGTCGAAGATAACGGAAAAGGCATGTCGAAAAATGCAGATTTAAGTGAAGGAATTGGCTTAAAAAATATATATTTACGGATTAATTTTTTGAATGGAAAGGTAAATCAAGAGACCTCAGAAAGAGGAACTTTGATTTCGATTGAGATTCCGTATGAGCCTAACCCCCAAAATTAGAATTTTACTCGTAGATGACCATCAACTCTTCAATGATGGTCTAAAAAGCCTTTTGAGTACCGAACCTCACCTCGAAGTAGTTGGGCAAGCTTATGAAGGAAAAAATGTACTCTTTTCTGTTCAGAAACTCTCTCCACAAGTCGTTTTTTTGGATATTAACCTTCCGGATGAAAATGGGATTGAAGTTGCTCAAAAAATCACAAAAGATTTCAATTCAGTAAAGGTGATTCTCCTAACTATGTATGCCGAGGACCAAATGCTCAAAGAAGCTAAAAAAGCGGGGGTGCATGGCTACATTCTAAAAAATTCATCAAAAAGAGAGATTCTCAAAGGTATCGAGGCTGTCTTGAATGGTGAACAATATTTTGATGAGAAACTGACTAAATCGTTAATTGACCAATCGCAAAACGATAATTTGTCAAAAAAATATAATTTAACAGAGCGTGAGAAAGAAATAATCGGATATGTAAAAATGGGTTTTGATTCATACCAAATCGCTGAAAGAATGAATCTCAGCTACCTGACAATCAAAACCCACAGAAGAAATATTCACTTTAAATTAGGTACAACCTCCACTCCGGAATTGATTAGGTTTGCAAACGAGAATAAATTGTAAGTGGTATTTTCATGGCTATAATTTCAAGTTTAAGATGGATTTTGTTTTTTGCCAATCGTCCATAATTACGCCTCAAAATTTGCCAGACAGTATTTATCCACTTGCCCTTCAATCGTAACCACTTGATGGTAAAAAATTTGCCACAATAAAAATGCAAAATAATTCATTTATTGATTATGCTGATAATCAAGCGATTATATGACTCCTAACTACTTTCGATTAACGATACGATTCTCACTTTTTGATTTGTTTTAACTCTTTCTTTAGGGCGTCAATTTCTTTTTGTTGCTTGATAGTATATAGCGTGAGTTCTTCTACTTTTTCGAGTAATTTTGATACCATTTCATCCATTGCTACGCCTTTTTCTACTACTTCGGTAGCCGATGGAACGTTTGGGAGGTGGTTATTTTTAGCTATAAATTTCTCAACATCCTTTAATGGCATTAAATAGTAGTTTTTCTCAAAAACTCTATCTGACCACTGGTTTTCGTTGGTGTACTTCATTTTAAATGACGTCTAATCTGTAACGAGGATTGGATAAACCAATGCCTACTTTTACGAGCGAGGTGTCGCCCAAAACTAAGCCATCGCTCACCGAAACTTTGGCGTTGTAGCCAATGGCTGAGGCTCTTTCGAGAACATTCTGGTTGAGTCCAACCGAGCCAGCAAATCTTCCAAAATACGAACCTGATTGAGCAAACGCTCCGAGAGTCAAGAAAAACGAGAATAATAAGAGTATTTTTTTCATAGTTATAATTTTTAATACAAAATTCACCAATTTAAAAATTAACTGAAATACCTCCAAAGAGGTATTTTCTGAATTACTAAATAAAATTTCGAATGTTAGAGTAATCTGACTGGTTCAAATATTTGTATTTTGTTTAGTTTTAAATAAAATATCTTCTTTTCTCTAATTCTTTTGCCAATAAAAAAAACAAAATAGGATGATAAATACAATGAATAATACGTAGGCAAAAGCATCAGGGTGTTGGGTATAAAAACTTTTTTGGGTTACGAGCAGCACATCTTCTGTTGAAATTGTAGGCGTAAACCACGGAATTTTACCATAAACTTTGCCAAATGGGTCAATAAAACACGAAATACCTCCATTTGAACAACGAGCTACGCTTCGCCGATTTTCGATGGCTCTAATTTTGGTTATATTTAATAAAAATTTTGATGCAGGTGTTTGGCCAAACCAAGCATCGTTGTTCATAAGGGCAATGTATTCGGCTCCGTTGTTTACTAATGACGCAATTTTTTGGGGGTAGGTTTGTTCCCAGCAAATCGTAAGAGATACATTAAAAATTTCATTATCAAAATTCATGTATTTGAAAACATGGGTCTCTTTTCCACCTACTAAAATTCTGTTTTGGAATGATGGTAAATCGCCAAAGTAAGGCATTGTTTCCATAAATGGCAAACCATATTGTTTTTCATAAACTTTTATTTGCTCGGGTGTGATTTTCAATGAATCCCACATTGTTGCCATTTGAGGAGTAAACACCAACGATTTATTTTTATATCGATTGTTCTGTTTATCAATCGTTTCAGAATAACCAATAGCCACGGATGTTTGCCAACTGTCAATTGCTTTTTTGGTGAATTGAAACAGACTTGAATCTTCAAACAATGCCAACGGAAAAGTTGCTTCGGGTAGAATCAATAAATCAGGATTTTGTGTACGAACGGCCGAATCGGAGAGCGTTACTATCTGTTTGAAAGTCTGATTAAGTATGACCGAATCAAGCGGCTGGTAGCTATCAATATTGGTTTGTATCAGCGATACTTTGGTTTGCGTATTGGCTCTACCGATGGCACTTTTGGGTGAAAGTTGAATTTTAAATAATCCATACGAAAAAGCCACCAAAAGCCAGCTAAATAAAACGAAAATATGCTTTCTTGAGCGATAAACTATGCAGAATGTAAATAAAACGTTTAGCATCATCACCCAAAAACTCAAACCCCAAAGCCCCGAAAAATCAGCAATTTGATTAAAATATAGCATATTGGCTTGGGTATAACCCAAGTGCAACACTTGCAAGTTATGTGGAAGCGGTTGTGTAAGCCATTCGATGAAACTCCACAAGAAGGGTAGTAAAATGAGAGCCTTATGCCAGCCGATTTTCTTCTGAATAAAAAAAAGAATCAAAAATGTAAGATTCAGAAATAACAACTGACTCAACAAACAAACCAAAACCGCAATGGGTTTGTAGTAGCCTGTCCACCAAAAACCTATGATGATGGTTAGGCTGTAAACCACCAACATTTTGAAAGAAAATCTACCGAATGAGTTTTCGTTTTGAATGCTCATCAAAAACGGAACTAAGGCAATGCAAGCCAACGGCCCTTGATGGAAATCGGAAAAACTTAGGTAGGATAAACCCAACAGTATTCCCGATAACCAATAGAAGTGCTTTTGTATGTTTTGTAGTTTATTCATGAATGATTTTCCAGCTAAACTCAACATCTGATTTTCCTCTTTGCAATTCTTTTACTTCAAAGCCTTCACGAGTTTTTTTCGAGATAAAAACGCCGTTGCAGTCGCCTTCGAGTTGAATGTTTATTTGAAGATTATTGAAGTTTTCTACCGGATTATTAAACCTGATAAATGTAGTTCCGTTCGATAATCGGCTTTTTCCTGAAATTGTTTGGGAGACTTGCGTAGCTACTCGTGCCGATGGGGCAGGAGTAGAGCCTAATCTTTGCCAATTTGTACCATCGAAGTAATAAAACCCCGGTGTATTATCAATTTGATAAACCAAAAGTCCAGTGGCTGGTGAACTTGGGCGATTCGCTTCGGCAATTCGTGGAATCAGAATACCA
>JALOLV010000423.1 GCA_025455785.1 Spirosomataceae bacterium
GATATTCGACACCACAACCTCAATATCAATAAAATTTGATGAAGGATTTTTTGAATAAATTTTGTAGTGCATGTTGTCAATGACGAATTTCTCGAATAAATAAATATTGAGTCGGATGCTACCGCTGTCAGGGTTCAAGCCCCTGACAGCGGTAAAAACTCGGTTTTTGAAAATTGGTCATTCAAAAAATTCGAGTTATTCGTTTAAGTCTAAAATTTTATCACTTAGTTACCAACTTCAACAAGGCGTCTGCCACAAGCTGATTACCAGCATCGTTGAGGTGAACACGGTCGGTTGTCAAAATACCCGATTCTTTGTTTTGGGGATTATTTTTGAGATTATAAGCCAAAAACTCTTTGCGTAAATCGGCAATCGGACAATCGTATTTTGCCACAATATCACGGATTATCTGCGAATAACGGTTCAAATCTCCGTCTTGTTGATTCGAGAAATCAGTTCTCTCGCCGATACAAGCAGGCGTACAGCAAATCACTTTGATACCGTTTGATTGAAACTTCTTGATAAGTGCCACGTAAAAACGCTCAAATTTATCGGGGTCGCTACCGGTTCCGTAGCTGGCTTTGTGCCAAACATCGTTTACACCCACATAAATCACCACGACATCGGGTTTTTGACTCAAAACGTCGTCTTCCATTCTGAGGTATAAATCATAGACTTTATTGCCGCCGATACCCGCTCCGATAAGTTGAAATTTATCTTTGATTCCCTGCTTTTCGAGACTTTCTTTCATTTTAGTGATGTATCCACCCGCATTGACACCAGCTTGTGTGATAGAATCGCCAAAGAAGATGATTTTTTTAGGATTATCTTGTTTAAATGCCACCATGATTCCAAACAAAGCGATTGTAGAGAGTGTTTTAAAGTAGTTTTTCATTGATATTTTTGTTTTGAGGGTTGAATTTGCCCAAAGTTAGTAATTTCTTATGAAAAGAAATTGGATGCTTTTCGCTAATTTTGCACCTCAATAATTAAAATGGTGAACCGTAAATGATAAATTAGTGAATAAAAAATCTATTCGCAAATATACTCATTCGCTCATTCACTCATTCACTCATTAAAAAATGCTAAGCGAACAAGAATTACTCCGAAGACAAAAAAGAGAAGACTTAATGGCCATGGGCATAGACCCATATCCGGCCGAGATGTTTGAAGTAAATGCCTCAGCATCAGATATTTTAAAGAACTACGAAAACAATAAGATAGATTATAAAAATGTTAGCTTGGCGGGCCGTTTGATGTCTTTTCGTATCATGGGAAGTGCCTCCTTTGCCGAGCTTCAAGATAGCACAGGCCGTATCCAGTTGTACTTCCGCCGCGATGATTTATGTCCGGGCGAAGACAAAACGCTCTACAACACAGTATTTAAAAAACTATTAGACATTGGCGATAGCATCGGTATCAAGGGTTATGTTTTTACGACCCAAACCAATGAGATTTCGGTACACGTAACCGAGTTCAAGATTCTGAATAAATCGCTCCGCCCGCTGCCAATCGTAAAACGCGATGACGACGGCAATGTATATGACGGATTCACCGACCCCGAGCTGCGTTATAGAATGCGTTACGTGGATTTAATCGTGAATCCCGAATATAAAGAGATATTCGTAAAACGTGCCAGAATCATCAGTACGATGCGTCGTATTTTTGATGACAAAGGCTGGCTCGAAGTCGAAACCCCAATCTTGCAACCAATTCATGGCGGAGCGGCGGCTCGTCCGTTCAAGACGCACCACAATACACTCGATATGCCTTTGTATATGCGTATCGCCAACGAATTGTACCTAAAACGCCTCATTGTGGCGGGTTTCGATGGTGTTTATGAGTTCGGTAAAATGTTCCGTAACGAAGGAATGGACCGCACCCACAACCCAGAGTTTACATCGCTCGAATTCTACGTAGCCTACAAAGACTACAACTGGATGATGGGCATTACCGAAGAGATTTTAGAAAAAGTAGCACTTGCCACAAACGGCACTACCAAAGTGAAATCTTGGGGCAATGAAATCGAATTTGCTGGGCCATATACTCGTCTAAGCATTTTTGAAGCCATCGAAAAATACACGGGAGTAAATGTCGAAGGTAAATCAGAAGCCGAACTAATTACACTTTGTAAAGAATGGGGTATCGAAACCGATGCTTCGATGGGTGTCGCCAAATTGATTGACGAAATCTTTGGGGCTAAAGTCGAAGACAATTTGATTCAACCGACATTCATCATTGATTACCCAGTCGAGATGTCGCCACTTACCAAAAAACACCGTAGCAAAGCTGGTTTGGTTGAGCGTTTTGAGTTGTTTATCAATGGTAAAGAGGTTGCCAATGCGTATTCGGAGCTAAACGACCCAATCGACCAGCGTGAGCGTTTTGAAGAACAATTGCGTTTGGCTGAGCGTGGCGACGAAGAAGCAATGGCCATGGACGAAGACTTCTTGCGTGCCTTAGAGTACGGTATGCCAACGACCTCGGGTATCGGTATCGGTATCGACCGTCTGACGATGATGATGACCGACCAGACGAGTATCCAAGAGGTGTTGTTCTTCCCGCAGATGCGTCCAGAGAAAAAACAAGAGGCATCTACCGAAGCCGATTACGAAGCCATCGGAATCCCGAAAGTGTGGGTTCCGGCCTTACAAAAAATGGGTTTTGTGATGGTCGAGCAACTCAAAGGAGCCAATCCAAATAAAATATTCAACGATTTGGGTGGTTTACGCAAAAAACTCAAAATAGACGAAAAAATGCCATCGAAAGAAGAAGTAGAGGCATGGGTAGCATAAATTTTAGGGCAGAACAACGGTTCTGCCCTATTTTATTTTGGATGGAATGATAGTTGTTGTCAGTTAAATCTTCTCTTAATTATATCAATAAATTCTTCGGCTTCGGCAGAGGTAATATCCCAAAGGTATTTCGGAACATACTTTTTCAATAATAATTCTTTTGCTTCGCCAAAATCTTTGCAGAGTTCGAGTTCTTCGAGGGCGTGATTAAATGCCTGAATGTTGGTTATTGGTAAATAAAAACCTTTGATTGAGCGATATAGCACTCGTTATATCACCGATTTTGGTGCTTTGATGCACATCCAAAAGCGTTTTTTCGGCGTGAACTACTTTGTCGTTGAGCGTTTCAGAATTGTTAAATTTATCGTTTAGACGCTGGTCTTCGGCTTCTTTTGGCTTTATTTCTGGCACAACCGCCTCAACAACCGCAGCTCTGACATCTTAGGCTGTACCACTGGTTCGGGTTCTTTTGCCTTAACTATTGTTGTGAGCTCTTGGTCAAAAAACGAAACGGGTGCTGTCGAAACAGGTACTTCTACAACTGGCTCTCTGCCCAATAATTCATCGCTCAGGGGTATGACTTCGGCAAATTGCGAAAGATATTTATCCGAATCATCGAGATTACCTTTTGCACAGATTTCCTCGACCCAATTCATCGCTACATTAGCAAAAACAAATTCTTGCGAACCTAACTTTTCGCCCAATTTTTCGAGAACACCTAAAGCCCGGTAAATCTCTGAGAGCTTCTTTGAAATAAATATCTGGTTCGGTTGCCAAAACGAGCGTTTCGGCGGTGGCATCAATCAAAAGCGGCTCAAAATGCTCTCGCTTTACCGAAATATACTGCGAGACCGTATTCATAAAATTCTTGAGGGCATCTTGCACCGCAGCATTTTCATAATTGAAATACGGGCTTCGCAGACGTTGTGTTTCGCCTTGCCATTTCTCGAATAATGCTTTGATTGTCAGTAGATTAACTTGTTGGATACTGCTCACTGAGAGTATCTGTTTGCCTTCGATGGAGTTATTCTGAGCAAAAAAATCATCACATATTTTACCAGCGAAAGCCTTTGCGTACTTTTCGACTGCGGACAAATTCAATTTGTTCGGCATCTTTAAATTCTTTTTTTTTGTATTTAATTTTTTAGAGATAAGATTTTAGATTTTTAGAAGCAAGATTAGTAAACTATCTTGGCTCTTGCATCTTATCATCTCAAATCTAAAGCACTACGGGCAACAAAATTATTACAACTTTTTTGCCACTTTTATATTTAACGAAAAAAAAGCTAAAAAATGTTTATCGAACCCAAAAGAGGTAGAGGTCAAGGAAGTAAAACTGGCTGGATTGAGGTAATCTGTGGCTCGATGTTTTCGGGCAAAACCGAAGAGCTAATCCGTAGGCTAAATCGGGCGAATATTGCCCAACAAAAAGTTGAGATTTTTAAACCTGCAATTGATACTCGCTACCACGAAGCCGATATTGTATCGCACAACCAAAATGCGATTCGCTCGACACCCGTAAATACATCCGAAGAGATTTTACTTATGGCTGGCGATTGCGACGTAGTGGGGATAGACGACGACGTAGTGGGGATAGACGAGGCCCAGTTTTTTGATTCGGGAGTAGTGGATGTGGCCAACAAATTGGCCGAAATCGGCAAAAGAGTGATTGTAGCTGGCTTAGATATGGATTCGAGAGGGGTACCGTTTGGACCAATGCCAGCCTTGATGGCGGTTGCCGAATACGTTACAAAAGTACACGCAATTTGCGTAGTTTGTGGCGATATTGCCCATTATTCGTACCGAAAAGTTAAGAACGAAAGTCAGGTAATGCTTGGTGAGTCAGATACT
>JALOLV010000424.1 GCA_025455785.1 Spirosomataceae bacterium
GCGTTCGTAAGTTTTTTCAAAGATATTACGAGCCAAACGTCCGTTTCCAAAAGATTCGTCTTTGCCTTCGTGCAATTTTGTAAAAATCTTCAAAACCTTCTCTTTTGCCGCATCATTGGCATTGAGTTGAGCCTTTTTGAGATTTATCAAATAAATATCCAGCAATTCTTGCGGCGAATAATCCTTAAATTCTATGTATTTATTAAACCTCGATTTCAGTCCCGGATTACTATCAATAAAATCTTTCATCGGTTTTTCGTAGCCAGCCACAATCACAACAAAGTCATCTCGGTGGTCTTCCATAAATTTGACGATGGTATTGACCGCCTCTGGCCCAAAAGTATCAGTCGTATTCAAGGCGTAGGCTTCATCAATAAACAAAATCCCACCCAAAGATTTTTGGCAAACTTCGGCTGTTTTTAGAGCAGTTTGACCCGTATAACCCGCTACCAATCCGCTTCTGTCGGTTTCGTAGAGATGTCCTTTGCTCAAAACTCCCAAAGACTGATAAATCTTGGCAAGTAAACGAGCAATGGTTGTTTTTCCAGTTCCGGGATTGCCATGAAAAACACTATGCAGCGAGCGTTCGGGAATCGCCAGCCCTTGCTCTTTTCTGATTTTTTCAACTTTTAGGATATTCACCAGATTATTTACTTCGTCTTTTACATTTTGCAAACCTATCAGTCCATTTAGCTCGGTCAATAATTCTTCGAGCGGTCTGGCTGGTTCAACTTTTATTGGTTTTGTATCAGTTTTTATGAATGAAGGCTCTTGAGTTTGCTCCTTAGATTCTCTATTGAGCATCTGAGTGATTCCGTCCCAACCTTTCATTAAAATATTAAACGGGTTGTTAATTGTTTCATTTTCAGATTTTTGTGTTTCTTGTTGTGAATACAAATCGTAGTTTCGTTCGACGATGGGTTCTTTTCCTTCTAACTTTATTGAAACAACATCATAGAAGTTTTTGATGTATTCTTCAATTGCATTATCAACTTTATATTTACGTTTTTCATCTCCAAAAATAACGGCATCGGGGCGTGGACAACGAATAGAAACCTCTTTTGAATACGGAAATTCAACCACTTCTACATCGCCATAATTATCACTATCAATCAACAAAATGCGTTTTGATGTTGCCAAAAGTAGTGCGTGAAGTCCATTCCAATAGCCATGAACCGAGGCATCAATAAATTCATCGGATTGGATAATTGCTGGTAATGCTTTTAATTCATTGCGAAGCATGAGCATCGCAAACGGATTGAGGTCTATCTGTTGTTTTATCTGATTGTATGTTGGCATATTGTTTTAAAACGACTTTTCGAGTCATTTAGCTAAACTGTTTTCAAAAGCAAGATTAATATTAGGCCTTAATTTATCAAATACAAAATTGACAAAAGGAATTTTTTGATTGAATGCTGCGTTTTTCTGATTCGGAATCAAATTCTATCCGTACTTTTGCGGTAAATTTTACAAAAAATGACAATAAACGATTTTAAGGGAATACCCTCTCCGTGTTTTGTTTTAGAAGAAAAGCTACTAAAACGCAACCTCGATATTTTGAAATACGTGCAAGACCAATCGGGTGGAAGCATCATCGTGGCATTGAAGGGGTTTTCGATGTACAGAATGTTTCCGTTGCTCAAACAGTATTTGGCAGGAGCTACTGCGAGTTCGCTTAATGAAGCTCGCTTGATTTTTGAAGAAATGGATTGTTTGGCACATACCTACGCACCAGCCTATAAAGCCGATGAATTTGATGAAGTGATGAGATATAGCAGTCATATAACGTTCAATTCGCTGAATCAATACGAACAATTCAAAGATAAAATTGCGTGTTTTGAGCGTAAAATCTCTTGCGGAATTAGAGTCAATCCGCAATATGCTGAGGTCTCAACCGATATGTACAATCCTTGCATTCGTGGTTCGAGATTGGGCGTTACTCGTGATTTGATTGGCGAAAACCTCCCCGAAGGCATCGAAGGTTTACATTTTCATACGCTTTGCGAAAATGATAGCCATGTACTCGAACGTACCTTAGTGCATGTCGAAGAAAAATTTGGCGATTTATTACACAAAGTCAAGTGGCTCAATATGGGTGGTGGACATTTAATGACCCGTCAAGGCTACGATTTAGAACACTTGATTGGACAAATTAAACGATTAAAAGAAACATACAATATCGAGGTAACGCTCGAACCCGGGTCGGCGATTGGTTGGCAGACGGGTTATTTGCGTTCGACGGTTTTAGATATTGTTGATGCTCAAGGTGTTGATGTTGCTATTTTGGATGTATCATTCGCCGCACACATGCCCGATACCCTCGAAATGCCTTATAAACCACGTATTTGGGGTGCAACCGATGCCGTAGAAGGTACATCAAAACACACTTACCGAATGGGTGGAATGACCTGCTTGGCGGGTGATTTTATGGGGGATTATTCGTTTGACGAACCCCTCAAAGTAGGCGATACGCTAATTTTCGATGATATGATTCACTACACAATGGTAAAAACGACCACCTTCAATGGTGTTGGTTTACCATCCATCGGTGTTTGGCGTGAAAACGAACAATTTGAATTATTCAAAAAATTCGGTTTTGAAACCTACAAAGACAGGTTATGATTTAATGAGTGAATTAGCGAATGAAAAATTAGCGAATAAAATTAATTTTAGTACTTCAGCCTCTTGATTTGATGACACGATTCATTTTGAATCATTTTAATATTATAAACAGCCCCTCTCCATTGGGAGAGGGGCTGGGGGTGAGGTCGTTTACTTCCCTTCGTTTATTGAGTAGTAATTGTAATCATTGAGTAGTTGCTTTAAAAAAGCATTGTTTTCCATGTCGCTTTCAATCTTCAAAATATGCTTGACGTGTTTGGCTAATTTATCGGCAATTGCTGGGTTGAAGCTATCATTTCCTCTTTCAAATAATGTCTTCATTTTGGTAATGTCTTTGTCATTTAGCCGCATGATTTCTGGGAATTTCGGCTCATAATTTACCATT
>JALOLV010000425.1 GCA_025455785.1 Spirosomataceae bacterium
GCCACTACCATAGACCGTGAAGCAGCCCTCAATAAACTTTGTACCCTAAACCCAACCAATAAAGATGCACTCTGCCAAGAATTATATGGCTATGAAGTATCTGAAATAAATGCTTTTTTAGAGGATTTGTTGAGCAAACTCACCAATGCAGATGCCCTCGGCAACCACGTAAGCAACATGGATGTGGCCTTGGTGCGGGCTTGGAGGAAAATTTATGAAGCCAAGTCAAGCGGATATCGTATCGACTGGGCAGCATTACAAAATTATAAAAACCTAACCGAAACCGAAAAAACGAATCTACAAGGAGAACCGAGTTTGGTAGAAATTTTACGAAGCAATGCCCGCCAGCCATGTAATACTTGTCAAGCTACTTCAACTACTAAAAATTACCTCAATGGTTTGGCTGAATACATCCTAGATTTAAAGCACTTTTCTGGTTTTTCGGGTGCTGATGGCTATGCCACAGCCATAGGATTACTAAAAAGCAATACCTTAGCCAGAAAACTGGAGCCCGAAACATTTATTATTAGAGTTTTAAAGTCAGAAAACCTAGCAGCTACGGGTTTTGAAGTAAGAAAAATTGGATGCGAACCAGATATGGTACTCGCTGGAAATGTACTTTGCGAATTTAAAAGTTGGCGAACCACCTTATCGGGCAATGCAGAAGAAGATAATGTAGAATTAGAAGATTACGAATTTGGCAATACCCCAAGCTACGATGGCAGCAAAACACCCTTTGAAAATTTTGTAGGTGGCAATACTGGCGTAAAACAATTTATTGCCTATTTATCTTTGCCAGATGTGAGCGATATGAGTAAATTACGCTATTATTTCGATGCCCGAAAAGGAGCAACCGAAGCCTATGCCAAAAGTGCCTTTAAACAAATGATGTATAATGGTACCGATTTGACCTCTAACGGGGCAAAAGTCTTTGATGCTGTTTGGGGGAATACTACTTTGAGAGGGAATATTTGGAATGATATTCCTGCAAATCCTGATGATGATGATAAAAATAGCTATAAAGGTAAATTCAAAGATATTGTTTCAAGCACAAGCAATTCATTCTATAATTTTATCAAAGTCAAATAAAATGTTCAGATTAAAAGAAATTAAAGGCAATATTAGTTGCATATCATCAACCAATAAATTCTTTTGTTTCAATACAAAGCAAGAAGAATTATTTTTAGATGAAATAAAAATAGATACAATAACTTCTGTTTGTGGTTATTTTTTCTCGAATAATTATTTTACATACAGTAATAAAGTTGATTACACAAATTCAATTATCGATTTAAAATCAAAAAGCACTTATAGTTTAGGTAAAGTGTCTTTACAGTTTCAAAAGTCTAATAACAAATTTATTGCGTTAGAAAAAGTTGAAGAAAAGAGAAACCTTATTATTTTTGATTTATTATCAAATGAAAAAAAGTTAATACAAAAAAATATCTCTTTTGGAATTAAACTATTAAGCAAGAATAATCTAATCATAAATGAAGGCTGGACTACGCTCAAATCCCTTTCTCTTCTCACAGGCGAATACGAATGGGAGGTGGATTTGGGGGGAAGAAAGTACAATTTAGCAGGAGATGAATTAGAAGCTAAAATCAGAACTATTATAGACGTGATAGAGAATAGCTTATTTGTCTGGCTAGATAACAAGTGTTTGGTTGAGATATGCATTGCCACTGGTCAAATAAAATCTGAAACTTTTCCACTTCAAGAGTTAGAAGAAAAGGGAATTATTACTGCTGTAATGCTTCCTCAATACCATGAACCAGACCAATCCATTTACTTTTTTTATCAAGATTATTTGGTTCAAGTGCATTTGCCTACCCAAAACACTACTTTGCTTTGGCAAGATGTTAACTATAACATTGGTCCGTTTCAAATCTCTGATAACACCATTTATTTCATAGGGAGTTATGAAAAAGGAGCATTTTTCAGAAACCACATTGGGGTTTTCGACCGTAAAAAAAACGAAGTAGTCTGGATGCAGAAAGTTATAGAGTTAAATAAAGAATCTTACAATAATCTAAAGGAAATCCAAGCCAGCGATACTAAAATATATGTTTTGGATACAGAAGGCACTTTGTATATTTTTGAGAAAGAAGAAACTGCCTAACCAAAAGAAATAAAGTTCTTTGAAATAGATAGGTCATCTGCCAAGAGTTATACACCTACGATGTAGCTGAAATTAATGCCTTCTTAGAGGATTTAGTTAGTAATTTAGGTAATGATGATGCTCTCAGTAATCATGTTAGTAGTATTGATGTAGAATTATTGAGAGCTTGGAAAGCCATAACCGATGCCGCCAACGTAGGCACAGCCTTTTCAGAAGATTATCCTCTTTTGGTAAAAATCAAGGAAATCCGAGCAGACGCTACCAAACAATCAATTTTTAAGAGCAATACTATTGCCGATTTTCAGCAGTTTTTGAGAATTTATGCAACCAATAGTCCTTGTAACACCTGCCCAATGCCTGCTGATGGAAGTTGGACATCACGATTTCCTAATTTAGATGAAATACTGAACAATACCATCGAAGGGTATCAACATCATGATGGCAAACTTGATTTTACGAGCAGTTTCTTAAAAGGTGAAGCCTTGTCTGGTAGTGGGGTAGAAAAGCGAGATGGGGGACAACACATGCTTAAATATATGGCTGATAATAGCTATACTGATAATGCAATTTGGATAGATAGAAAGTTTAGCTATGTCTCGCCGCAGATAATAAATCAAGGCAAAGAGTTTGATATTTATCTTGGAAACGCAAACCCTAATGCTATTTGGTTTGTAGAGTGCAAGAGCTACGCAGAAACTACACCTATTGATGTCGACCAGTTTATCGCTTATTTGTCTGAGATTAATAGTTTATCTAATTTGCGTTATGTATTTAATGCTAAAAAGCTAACCTTACAACAAGCCAAAGAAAAAATGCAGACGGTGTTTAGGAATAATGCCACAGCTATTTTTAATGCACTAAATTCTACTGGCAAATTTCAACAA
>JALOLV010000426.1 GCA_025455785.1 Spirosomataceae bacterium
AGAGCTAAATTTATTTTACGATTTAATGGTTTTCGGTAAATTTTGACAACTTCATCAATTCTGATTTCTCGGTATTCGTATTTTTCCATTACTGGATTCAGCCACGAAATCACAAACGTAGAATCAGTTATTGATTGCACTTCCTCCTGAAATTTTATATCATCTTTTGTTTTGAAACGAAATTGGTCACCCACGAATATTCGCTTTCGGCTGGCATTTCGGAGATTTTCGAGAACTAAATATTTTTCACCATTAAAAGTTGCAATTGCCTGATTCCCAAGATTTTTATGAAGCAATTCTTCTACACTTTTAGCTTGTTGTTGATGAATATCTTGAGCAAAACAAACAAGATTTATTGCGTAGATAAATAGAAAGGTATAAATCTTGTTCATACGTAAATAATGATTGAAATCTGATTTTTTACAAATTTTCAACTCCAAAATGAAGCAAAAACAAATATTTTATGATTCATTTATCGAAACTCCACCCGAAATTATCAATTTCATAACCTCCGCACTTGGCATATCGAGAGGTTTTACATTTTCTTTTGGCACCACATATAATTCGCCCGAAAAAGCATAACTATGAGGGCAATAAACGGCTATCATATTACTAACGCCCAGATTACTCAAATCATTTTGTGTAATAAAACCTATTTTATGCAAACCAGTATCTTTATTGAGAACCATCATTACGGGTTCTGTAAATTTTCGTTTATCGCCAACGAATGCCGAAATGAGGTCTTTGAATGCAAAATAGAAAATTCTGACAAGCGGAATATGCCGAATCATGTTTTCGGCGAGATTTTGCAATGCTTGTGGCAGTAGCACAGATGAAACAAAGCCAATAAGCATTGTTCCAGACAAAATGATGAGAAACCCTAAGCCCGGAATCACATTCCCATTTTCAGGGTTTACTTCTGGAATCCGAATTCGGATTATATTATCGACAAAATCAAATGCACTAATCAGAATTAAAATTGTAAAGCCGATTGGAGCTACAAATAATAATCCTCTTACAAAATATGAAAATAATCTACTTAAAATCGGGCGAGCTTTCATTATGTTTTAATAAAAAAAGGAAAATGGATAAAGGATTTGTGATTCCGTTAACCGTTCTCCTTTTTACCTTTTATCCAATCCTCAAAGGTTGTTAATTTGTTTTCCTTTTGGATATTTTACGTTGTAAACAACAATTATTTCTTTACTTTCTTGGGGTTGAAGTGTTACATTCCATGTCAATTTACCAGTTTCGGTCTGAAAAGCAGCACCTTTTGCATCTTCGAGTTCAACCTCTATTCTACTGTCTTGTGAAACAGGAATTTGGTCTTCGACTGTCAGTGTAATTGCCTCACCCTTTGTATTTCTTAACGAGATTTTGTATCCAAAGGTTTCACGAATATTTGAGCCTACTGTTTTGCGTGCTTTGTATTCGCTCACAACTTCTCGTTTTGAAACTATTTTTTTATCACGACCTAAAGAAATAACCAACGAATCTGCCACATCACTGCCGTTAATTTGGGTTTCTCCTACAAAAGTTCCTTCAAAATAAACATTTGCCTTACCCGGAAGTAAATTAAGCTTTTCCCAATCTCGAATTATTGAAACCAAGAAAGCGTCTTTATCTACTTTTGGAGCAATTGAATATTTGTAATCGGCTGATAATGAATGGTTTTGGATGTCAACCAATTCTGGATTACCGCTCGAAGGAATGCTATATGGAATCTGTATTTCAAAATTGACCGACATTGTACTTTCTTGTACATTTACCAAACTGGCGGTTGTGCCTGCGTCTGCCATTGAAACCATCGGGGCAGCTTCCATTGCCATTGCTTGAGGAGCTTCTTTTTTCATCGCTCTCGAATTCTGTACATAAATAGGTTGTGGTTCATAAACACTCAAATACTGCGGATAAAGCTCTGCTTTTGAGCCACCTTGTGATGGGTTTGCAGTTGAGAGAGTCAGTTTTACATTCTTCCAATCAATGCCTGTATTTTGGTAAACATTGGCACGATACGCCAACGCAATCGGGCTTTTGGTATCTTTTGCTCTTAAATCATAAATTGGCATCCATCCTGCATTCGATACGATATAGCTGAGATTTAACTCAATGTTTGTGCTTGATTTTGATTGAACCGTAATAATGATTTCGCCAGAAGATTGATTTCTCGAACTTTGCTCGTTTAACTGCTGAGTTAACCTTTTTTCTCTATCTCTGAGGTTATTCAGTTGTTTTTCTAATTGCAATTGTCGATCTAAAATAATCGGTCATTTCTTTCAAATCTTCGGGTGTTACGCCGTCTTTTTCGGTTTTTATGTTCGAATTTGCCATTAACATTGAGCGTTCGTTTGTTGCAACGCTTACGAGCATATTAATAGTTTCTATTTCGGTTTTAGTCATTTTTAAGGTATCCTCAACTGGATTTGACTTACCTTTTCGCATAAAATTTTTACCGAATTTTACGCCTAAAATTGTAACATCACCTTTACCACCAACTTGAATACTATTAGGGTCGGCAGTTGAAGCAATATTTTCAACAACAATTTTGGTTGTTCCGCCACTTACTTGAGTTTTGACTATACCATCGATTTGAGCCCTGTCCAAAAAAACTGTAACGTGTTGAATATCAGCATTTACCGAGAGCGTATTTTGAGCAAAAAGTCCTTGTGTAACAATAAATACGAGGAATAGTATTTTTTTCATTTTATCGAACATTGAAATTTGAATAAAAGTAGGGAACCATTTTGGCACTAATTACGTGATTTTTAATGAATTTATTGCTTAAAAATTCCGTAATTCGCATAAAATTGTGATGTAGTAATGGATTACCGATTTTGAATATATGTTTAAAGAACAAAGAGTTAGAAAATTTACCGAAAAAGTTTTTTTGGCGATTGGTTGCCCCAAAAAAGATGCGAAACTTGCGGCCGATGTGTTAGTTTCTGCCGATTTGCGAGGAGTTGATTCACACGGTGTTGCCCGATTGGCTGGATATGTAAGATTATTTGACCACGGACGATTGAATCCTAATCCACAAATAAGAATTATTCACGAAACCCCAAGCACCGCAGTCATTGATGGAGATAAAGGCTTAGGTTTGGTTGTTGCACCTTTCTCGATGAATATTGCAATCAAAAAAGCAAAAAAAGTGGGTTCAGGCTGGATTTCGGTTCAAAATTCCAATCACTTCGGAATCGCTGGCTATCATGCACTTTTTGCTCCCAAAAATGATATGATTGGCTGGGCGATGACCAACGCAGCCCCGCTCGTTGTTCCGACATTTTCTAAAGAGAAATTATTAGGTACAAATCCAATTGCAGTGGCAATTCCTGCGGGTAAATACGAACCATTCGTTGCCGATTTTGCTACAACCGCCGTTGCTTATGGTAAATTAGAAATTCTACAAAGAAAAGGTTTGCCCGCACCGCACGGGTGGGTTCAAGATGCAAACGGAGATATAACTGACGACTCAAATGCCGTCAAAAACGGTGGTGGATTATTACCTCTCGGTGGAGATAGAGAACACGGAAGCCATAAAGGATACGGGTTAGGTGCTGTGGTTGATATTTTTTCAGGAGTTTTGTCGGGTGCAAATTTCGGACCTTGGGTTCCGCCGTTTGCTACGGCTGGTTTTCATGGAGTTGTTGAAGAAGTCGGAAAAGGTACGGGGCATTTTTTGGGTGCAATGCGAATTGATGGTTTTAGACCCAAAGAAGATTTCAAAAACGATATGGACAAATGGATTGAGCGTTTTAGTGCTGCCAAAGCCGTTGATGGTCAAAAAGTTTGGATTCCGGGTGAACCCGAAAGAGAAATTACTGCCGAAAGACTTAAAAATGGGATTCCTTTAATCGAAAAAGTGATTGAAGACCTCAATGTTTTGGGTGAAAGATTTAAAATTAAATTGTAAGAATTTATTCTAAAAATATGAAAAAAGTAAATATTGGTTTGGTTCAGATGTCTTGTTCGGCTGATGTTGAACTAAATATCCAG
Organism: Spirosomataceae bacterium; assembly: GCA_025455785.1. Classification (GTDB taxonomy): domain Bacteria; phylum Bacteroidota; class Bacteroidia; order Cytophagales; family Spirosomataceae; genus JALOLV01. The sequence continues at coordinate 3,994 of JALOLV010000426.1, forward strand.
AAAGCAATAAGTAAAATCAAAGAAGCTGCTCAAAAAGGTGCCAAAATCGTCTGTTTGCAAGAACTTTTCACATCGCTTTACTTCTGCGATGTCGAAGACCACGAAAATTTCAAATTAGCAGAGGCAATCCCTGGCCCAACAACAGACAGACTTTGTGAGGTTGCCAAAGAGAATGGTGTGGTTGTAATCGCTTCACTTTTTGAAAAACGTGCTGCTGGACTTTACCATAACACAACTGCCGTTATTGATGCAGACGGTACTTATCTTGGGAAATACCGAAAAATGCACATTCCAGACGACCCGGGTTATTATGAGAAATTTTATTTTACACCGGGCGATTTAGGTTACAAAGTTTTTGAAACCAAGTTTGCAAAGATTGGAGTACTTATCTGTTGGGACCAATGGTATCCAGAAGCCGCAAGGATTACTTCATTAATGGGGGCCGAAATTCTGTTTTATCCTACTGCCATCGGCTGGGATTTGAACGAAAAAGACCCAAATATGAACACCGAGCAGTATAACGCTTGGCAAACTATTCAGAGAAGTCATTCTGTAGCTAATGGCGTTCATGTAGTTTCAGTCAATCGAGTTGGAGTTGAAGCCGAGCAACAATTTTGGGGTGGCTCATTCGTCTCAAATCCATTCGGAAGTTTGCTGTATTTAGCCTCTCACGATAAGGAAGAAGTCCATGTTCAGGAAATTGATTTAGATTTAATGGATAAATACCGCACGACTTGGCCTTATCTGCGTGATAGACGTATTGATAGTTATTCGCCTATTCTAAAAAGATTTATTGATGAATAATATTGTTCAGCGACTTTGTAAGTCGCTTTTTTTAATGATTTTGGCTTCAAATGTAACTTTTGCCCAATCCGAAAATCCTTTTGAAGTTTACAAAACCAAAATGATTGGGCAATTAGCTCCTGATTTCAAATTTAAAGATGTACTGAGTGGTAAAGAGTTCTTTATTTCTGATTTGAAGGGTAAAGTCGTTTTGATGAATATGTGGTTTATCAATTGTCCTGGTTGCAAAGTTGAATACCCCGGTTTGCAAAACCTAAAACGTAGATTGGCAGCACAACGAAAAATTGAAAACGTAGTTTTGCTTTCTTTGGCATTAGATTCGGAAGAAAAATTGATTTCAAAAAGAATCCTTTAGATTTTTATAACATGGCCAATACCGATGAAATTTGTCGAGGAATGTATAATGTTTTGGGATTTCCGACCAATTTTATTATCGACAAAAACGGAATTATTAGACATATCAAAATTGGTGGTTCGGCACAATCTGCCGATGATATTGAGTATGAGATTATTCAGTTGCTTAAATAAAACCAATAAAAAAAACCTCCAAGAGAAACTTGGAGGTTTTGACTTGGGGATAGTAATATTTAAGATAACTTACCAAGTGTAATTGGCGTAGTTGTCGGTTGCGGACTTCCACCTTTTGGTTCAAGAGAAATCGCAAATGCTTGGACATTGGCAATATTAGTGAAACTTTGAGCCGTTTTATTCATATCAATCATCCCAGCACTGACTGGTTTACCATCTACTAAAGCCCAAAGTTGATATTCTTTTTCGGATGGAATCGTCGGTAGATTCGGCTTAAACAAATAAACCTGATTGGTTTTTTTATTCCAACAAGCCAAACCGTATGCTGAACCATCCGGACTTGTCGAATTCATCTTTACGGCTTGCACATCCGGATTTGATAAAATATTTTCAATTTCTCTCAGATTATCATTGCTAAATTTAGCTTGTTGAGCCAACGAATTATTATCGGTCAATGCCAAAACTAATTCTTTTTGAGTGTTCTTCCACTGACTAAACAAGTAGATATTTCCCAGAATACTCAATAGTAATAACAATGAAGCCGCAATTCTGAGATAATTATTCCAAAATGAAACCTTCATAGTCGTTTCATGAGATTCTTCCTCAAATGACAATGATTTAATTCCTAATTCTTTGTTGTCTCCACCTTCCTCTTCTCTTATTCTATCCCAAATTTTGTCTTGCAAACCAAAGGGAGTTTTGATGGCGTTATCGAAGGCATACTCCTCTAAAGCCGTTTCAATCGCACGGATTTCGGCTTTGACTTCGGGGTGATTTTTTATCAACTCTTCGACTTCAGCAGCTTCTTGT
>JALOLV010000427.1 GCA_025455785.1 Spirosomataceae bacterium
CTGGGGCAAATTTTGGGGTGTTCAGATACCTTCAAAACTACGGAAAACAAAACAACGTGGGCGTGATGCTGACCCATAAATTAGACGAAGCCAATGCTGAAAGGGGGTTTTTAGAAAGAAATAATACTACACTTACAGTGGATGGTTTGATTCGCCCCAATGATAGCTGGACGGTAACGTATTTACTGTCGGGTTCGAGAGATAATAGTTCTGAGAAAATGGGTTTGGCAGGACACTTTTTTGCAGGTTATCAACCACAAAATGCTTACATGGGTTGGGTTACAAAGTTTGTAGATGAAAAATATGTACCGGGAATGGGTTTTGTTTTTGCCAATAATACCATTCACCACAATCCTGGGGGTTATTTCATTTGGCGACCAAAAGGAAAATTAGGCAAAATTTTTAGGCGAATAGACCCGGGCGGTTTCATTAATTATTATCAAAACGCCAATGATTTCAAAATGCAGGAGGCAAGTGTTGTTGTATTTCCCATTTATTTGGTTTTCAATTCAAATGCCGAGTTTGAATATGCTATTACGCCCACTTGGCAAACCTACAATTTTGCTCTTGATATTTTGGGTAAGGACATTCCGATAGGAAATTATAATGTAGTTAGGCATTTACTTCGTTACGAAAGCGATGCTTCCAGAAAATTATCGTTTGCTTCTCGCTATGAATTTGGGGGTTATTTCAATGGAAATTTGAACACTTTAACACTCAGTGGGCGTTTTGCTCCCATTCCAAACATTGCCCTCACTGCCAATTACGAACATAGTGATTTCAAAAATTTTGGGGAAAAGCGAGAAGATTTTACAACCGATTTATACACGGTTGGGTTAAGAGTTGCTCCCAATCCCAGAATACAATTATCAGGATTTTATCAATACAATACTTTTGATAGCCGTGGGCGTTGGAATATCCGTGGAAGCAGAAAACCTCAATCGAAATCAATCATTTATCAGCAAACTTAGCTGGATGAAGCAATTCTAAAAGTCAAAAAAAATCATTACAAAGGCTCTCTATACAATAAAAAATCATGTTTATTGCAAAATATATTGAGGTCAAATAAGAATTAAACCATTTATAACATTTTAAAGTTTATGAATTTAATTACTCATATTTTTACACAAAACTAAAACCTTTTATTTAATGAAAAAAACAATTAAACTTCTAATTGCGTCGGCATTTACCTTCGCAGTTTCTTTTGCTCAGGCTCAAACTGCCGATGAAATCATAAGCAAATACATTCAGGTTACTGGAGGTGCTGCCAAATGGGCTGAATTAAAAACTGTAAAAATGATTGCAAAAGGCAAACAAGGTGGAATGGAATTTCCGATTGTAAGTCTTCAAAAGGCTCCTAATCTCTCAAAACAAAGCATCAATTTTCAAGGAAAAGACATCGTAATTAATGCTTTTGATGGAAAGGAAATCTGGAAAACCAGCTTTATGACAATGAAAGCCGAGAAAGGCGAAGCCGAAGACAGCGAAAATGCGGCCAAGTCGTTGGATTTTCCAGACCCATTCTTAGACTACAAAGCAAAGGGATATAGTGTCGCACTTGAGGGCGAAGAAAAAGTCGAAGGAACTGACTGTTACAAGATTAAATTAACAAAAAAGCCAATCAAAGTTGATGGTAAGGAAGAAGAAGATTTCAGCTACTATTTCTTCGATAAAGAAAACGGAGTAGTAATCATGAATCGTAGCGTTGGCAAAAAAGGCCAAATGAAAGATGTAGCAGTAGAAACATTAATGAGCGATTATCAAGAAGTCAACGGATTATACTTTCCGTTTACAGTAAGTCAAAAAGTTAATGGTCAGGTAGCATTTACTATGGTCATGGAAAAACTTGAAATGAATGTTCCGATTGATAACAAAGAGTTTGCATTTCCTACTAACTAATCCTCATTCCAAACTAAACCTCATTTAATTGTCAAATGAGGTTTTTTATTTAATTCATATGAAAAAAGCAATACTATTAGGCATTTTCTTGGGTTTTGCATCGGCAACTACCGCCCAAGAAGCATTACCCATAAAAGGCGATGAGATTTTTGGCTCGATGCGTGCGAGGCATATCGGCCCAGCATTGATGAGTGGTCGTATCACCGACATCGAAGGGCATCCGACCAACAACAAGGTACTTTATGCCGGTGCGGCTGGTGGTGGTGTATGGAAAACTGGCGATGGCGGAGTTACATTCAATCCAATCTTCGAGAAACACACGCAGTCAATTGGTGCTATAACCGTTGACCCTAAAAGCCCCGACCAGGTAATTTGGGTAGGTACTGGCGAAATCTGGACACGTAACTCGGTAACTATCGGAGACGGTATTTACAAAACCACCGACGGTGGGCAAAACTGGACCAATATGGGTTTGGCTAACTCCGAAAGAATAAGCTCAATCAAGATAAATCCGAATAATACCAATGAGGTATTTGTAGGTGTTTTGGGGGCTCTTTGGAGCGATAGCCAAGACCGTGGCGTCTATAAAACTACCGATGGCGGCAAAACTTGGGAAAAGATATTCTACATTAATCCATCAACTGGCTGTTCTGATTTGGTTATGGACCCCAAAAATTCAAACATCATGTATGCTTCTTTTTGGGAATTTCGCCGAACTGCCTATTCGTTCAATTCGGGTGGCGAAAACAGTGCTTTATACAAAACTACGGATGGTGGTAAAACATGGAATAAAATCCACAATGGGTTTCCAGCAGGAAAATTAGGTAGAATTGCTATTGCCGTAGCCCCGTCTAATCCAAATATTCTTTATTCGGTCATCGAGTCTGAGAAAGATACCGACAAAGGACTTTACCGTTCGGATGATGCTGGTGCAAGCTGGAAAAGAACCAACGGAGACTTTGGTTTGGTGGTTCGTCCTTTCTATTTTTCAAGAATCGTCGTTGACCCTAAAAATCCCGATATTATCCTCAAAGCTGGATTGAATGGCTCGATAAGTAAAGATGGCGGAAAAACTTTTAAAGATATTGGTGGTGGAATACACGCTGACGTACACGATTTTTGGTTTGATTTACATGATTCTAACCGCATCTATTTGTGCGATGATGGTGGTTTTTACCGTTCGTATGACGGCGGCTCAATCTGGGATATGTCAAAAGGACTGCCACTATCGCAGTTTTATCAAGTTGCTATCGACAATCAGACTCCTTTTAAAGTTTATGGTGGTTTGCAGGATAACGGCTCATGGATAGGCCCTTCATCAAAACCCGGTGGAATCGAAAACCGCGATTGGGTTTCGGTAGGCCAAGGAGACGGATTTCGTGTGTTTCCACATCCAAAAGACCCAAATATTGTTTACTCCGAAATGCAGGGAGCAGAATATATTTGGAGAATCAACCTCGAAAAAAATTCAGCTAAAACCATCAAGCCTTTCCCAGAAGCCAACGACCCTAAATTTAGATTTAACTGGAATACCCCGATTACAACGAGTCAGCATAACCCTGATAGGTTGTATGTGGGAAGCCAGTTTTTGCACAAATCTGATGATAGAGGCGAAACTTGGGTGAAGATTTCTCCGGATTTAACAACCAACGACCCCGCCAAACAACAACAAGAAAACTCGGGTGGTTTGAGTATGGATAATTCGGGTGCTGAGAATCACTGCACGATATTTGCAATCAACGAGTCGCCATTAGACCAAAACATCATTTGGGTAGGAACCGACGACGGAAACGTACAATTGACCCAAGATGGCGGAAAATCATGGACAAACGTTACGGCGAATATTCCTGACCTTCCGAAAAACACTTGGGC
>JALOLV010000428.1 GCA_025455785.1 Spirosomataceae bacterium
CAAGTACAAAAATGGCACGATGATTATCAGATTCAGGTTGATTTTGTTGATTTTCCCGAAGAAGAAGAATATTTACTTGTCAATGGCAATGAGGCTTCGCTCAAAGTTGCGTTGATGAATCTGATGGATAATGCTTGTAAATTTTCGCCTACAAAGACCGCAATTATTAATTTTTGGGCAAATCAAGAAAACATCCGAATCTCGGTAACTAATCAAGGCGTTCAGATTCCAAAAGAAGATTTAGCCTATATTTTTCAGCCTTTTTATCGGAGCAATTCTACCGCCCAAGCTACCAAAGGTCACGGCGTAGGTTTGGCAATCGTCTGGCAGATTATCCAAATCCACCGAGCCCAAATCAGCGTAACATCCGACGAAAACGGTACAACTTTTACTTTGATTTTTGATTCTACGAAGAAGATTTCGTAGGATGGAGTTTGCAAACCCCATCCTCCTGAAATTTTAAGGTAAATTTTATCTCGATTTAATTCGACCTTAACATCGTTGTTGTTGTTTTGCACCATAACAATTAATAATATGGAAGCAACAACAAACAACAGTAACGGTATATTAAAAATCACAATCGGGGTTTTGGTCGGAGTTTTGGCTCTTTTAGGCTACTTATTTATGGGAGCAAGAAACGAAACCCTCGAACTCCAAAAGACATTGACAACCAAAGTTGAGCAATTATCTTCGACTCAAATCAAATTAGACTCAATTTCTCAGTCATTAGATTCAAAAATTGCTGAAATTGAGCAATTGGGCGGTAATGTTGCCGAATTAGAAAATATCAAAGCTCAACTCGAAGCCGATAAAAAGAAATTAAAATCTGATTTGAGTTTCTCGATTGAAAAATACGAAACCAAAATCAAAGAATACGAAACATTTTTGGCTCAAAAAGACGACGATATTCGTAAGTTGAAAGAAGAAAACGGAATCTTGGTTACTAAAAACCAAACACTCGAAACCGAAAAGCAAGCAGTTATCAGCGAAAATACTGGTCTGAAAACCGAAAAAGAAGCCTTAACCCAAACCGTAGCCGACTATACGACCCAAAACGACGACCTCAAACGCAAAGTTACGATGGCGTCGGCAATGAAAGCCGTAAATGTGCAGGTAACGGCGTTGAACTCAAGAGGCAAAGAGCGTGATGGCGGAGAATATAAATCATCAAGAATCGACCGTTTGAAAATCTCTTTTATCATGCCGTCGAATCCTGTTGCCGAACGCAACAACAAAGATATTTATGTACGTGTAATGGATAGCAACGGTGCGGTTTTGAACGAAAACGGGACAGGTGGCGTGATGCAATTCAACGGAAAAGAACTCGGATATAGCACCAAACAAGCCGTTTTATTTGAAAACAATGACCAAAAAGTTGATTTATTCTACGGAAAAGGCAATAGTTACAAATCAGGTAAATACAGCATCGAACTTTACTCAGAAGGCTTCAAGATTGGAAGTGGCTCTTTTGATGTAAAGTAATCTTCAAAAACTCCGAAGGCGATGCTGGCAAAAGCTGGCATCGTCATTTTTTTATCACCTACCAAAGAAGAATATCATTAGGCTTATGCTCAACTGTCTCAGGATAGACCAACCGTTTTTAACTCCGACTGAGTCGTAAAATCGTGCGGAGCCTTTACAGTAATGGCTCAATATTCGCACAGTGGTAGGTTTCGGCTTGTAAGTCTAATCATTTTGGTTCGAGATTGGAGTCTCGCACCAGCGTAGATAAAACAACTTGATTTTAGAATTCATGCCACAGCTTAGATTATATAAATAAAAAATTTAGCCACATCACGGTCGATTTTTGTAGTCAGATACGACCGAATAAGTCCACCTACAACATACCATTCGATTAATCTCTCACGTTAGTATGATTATTTAGATATATTCACCTCAAAACTAACAATTGTGAAAAAACTACTTCTGTTAGCGGTATCACTATCATTTGTATTTAGTTCTTGTTCGAGCGATAACTATGAAGACGTAAACCCCAATGCCCCTTCTGGTATCTTTGGAATCAGAGGAGATTTGAATTTGGCAGATTACGAAAAAATAGCTTCAAATGTCTCGCCTTATCAAGCTGGGGCTAACTACCCCGATTTTGGTCCGGTAGTATTTATAAATATAACCAACAAATCTGACGAATTTATCGGTTCGGGTGTCTTGATTGCCCCTAATTGGGTTCTGACGGCGGCACATAATTTCTACTTTCCGGGCGAAGATAAAACCCCAAAAACCGCCTCGCAAGTAAAGATTTTTATCGGGAACGACCCTAACAATCCGCAGGCGACTTACTCGGTCGAGCAGATAATCTTGCACCCGACGTGGTCGGATGGCGATGGTGGATTTGAATACGGTAATGATATTTGCTTAGTAAAACTTACCAAAAGCGTAACTGAGGTTTCGCCTGCCACCATCAACTTTGCTAAAGTTTCGCCTAAATTGAATGATAAAGTCTGGTTTGCTGGCTTTGGCGATTATTCGAATACCGAAGGGCAAAATGCCAATTTTTACTCAAAAAAACACGCTTTAGAGAATATATTAGACCGAAAAGTGGATGGATTGACGAGCAAAAAGAACAATGTTTCTTACGAAGGCGGTTTGCTGGCTTTTGATTTTGACTCGCCCGATGGCACATTCAATACACTCGGCGACGCTATTGTGAATAGTCAAGAGAAATCTTTGGGCAATGGGTCGAGTTCGCCTACTGCTTTGGCTTTTGAAGGAACGACCGTTCAGGGAGACAGCGGAGGACCATTATTTTCATTCATTGACAATAAATGGATTTTAATCGGGATTTTGCACGGAGGCATAGACGATGTTGCCCCCAATGTAAAAGATGCTGCCTACGGCGATATTTCGGTTTTTACCCAAACGGCATCACATGTAAATTGGATTAAAAGCATTGTGAAATAGAGCCAAAATGCAATGATTTTTTAAATTTCGGCTTGGAAGCCTAATCATTTTGGTTCGAGATTGGAATCTCGAAC
>JALOLV010000429.1 GCA_025455785.1 Spirosomataceae bacterium
TCACTTCAAATAATCGCTTACACAATAATTTTTGCAAATTAAAAAGCCCATGAAAAAACTTTTACTTGTTTTATTTTCAATCATTTCGATTCATACATTCGCTCAAAATAAATACTTTGTTTTGTTTAAAGACAAGGCAAATTCGCCTTATTCGATTTCGAGACCGACGGAGTTTCTTTCGGCTCGCTCGATAGCCAGACGAACCAAACAAAACATCAAAATCACTGAGCGAGACTTACCGCCCAATCCGGCCTACATCAACGAGGTCCGAAAGCTCGGAAAAGTCTGGTACAAAAGCCGTTGGTTCAATGGTGTGCTGGTCGAAGCTACCGAAGCCAATTTGGCTCAGATTTTAAAACTATCTTTTGTGAAAGGCCTTGAAGGCAGGGGCGACCTCACCAAAGCTCGCTTGGCAGGAGATAATCAGTTTTTGGGACCTAAAGATAAATTTGAAGCTGTGTCGATAGCTGATAACGGGCTTTCGCAGAATCAACTGGCGATGCTCGGTGCCGATAAAATGCTCGAAAAAGGTTTCAGAGGCGAAGGAATGTGGATTGGCGTTTTGGATTCGGGATTTCTGAATGCCGACAAACTCCCATTCTTTAAACACCTCTATGACGAAAAACGAATCTTGGGTACTTACGATTTTGTATTCAACGAACCGTCGGTCTATGAAGACCACAACCACGGCACAAATGTGCTTTCTTGTATGGCGGCCTTTTCGGCTGGCCAAATCGTTGGGACAGCACCCAAGGCCTCATATTTGTTATTAAAAACCGAAGATGTACGCTCTGAAACCAAGCTCGAAGAAGCCAACTGGCTTTTTGGTGCTGAGTACGCCGATAGTTTGGGTGTGGATGTGATAAATACTTCATTGGGCTATACCGAATTTGATAGCCAAGCTCAAAATTATACTTTCAGAAACTTAGACGGAAAAACAACAATTATCACCCGAGCGGCCGATTTTGCAGCATCGACTGGCATGCTGATTGTCTGTTCGGCCGGAAACGAAGGTAACGCCGCTTGGCGAAAAATCGGAGCTCCGGCCGATGCCGATTCGGTTATTGCAGTTGGAGCCGTAACGGCCTCCCAAACCAAAGCCGGTTTTAGCTCGTTTGGCCCATCGTTCGACAGGAGAGTCAAACCCGAGTTGGTAGCACAAGGCCAGAGTACAATAGTAGGAGCAACGAGTGGTGCGGTGGGAACAGCAAACGGAACATCGTTTTCGTCGCCACTTTTGGCTGGTTTTGCGGCATCTTTTTGGCAGGCTTATCCGAGATTTACCAGCATGGAGATTCGTGATATTTTGATAAAATCGGGGAGTCAATACGAAAAACCCGATAGTCTTTTGGGGTATGGGATACCGAATTTTGAACGTGCCGCCAAAATCGCTGAGTTGTACGGAATCACGGGGGTTGAAGACGAAGCCACGAGCGAAATCAGTATTTCGCCTAATCCGTTCAACGACCAAATCCAACTTTCGATTTTGCGAGAAACTAATTCCAAACAGTTTGATGTAAGGCTTTTTGATGTAAATGGTAGAATCGTTTATCTCAATAGTTTTCAAGAAAAGACCATAAAAATCCCGATTCGGGTAGCTTCTGGGAGGTACTTTATTAAGGTAACTGGCAGTGATTTTGTGGCAGTAAAAAGATTGATAAAAGATTAGAATTATTCGCCAATTTTCTCAATGCAACTCATAAGCATAATTCTGCATCTTCATTCAGAAAACTAAACAATTACATTTATGAATAAGCTATTTTTAATTTGTACGATTGCTTTGATGGCGATGGTTTCTACTACTTTTGCCCAAAGTTTAACCCAGAATACGACATTTTTGGCTCAAAAGCTAAACGCACTATCGAATGACAAAGACGATAACGCACACTTTTCGTTTAAAGGTTGCCAAATGAATATTGACGTAAAAGACAAAGATAAAGACGATGATTTCAATTTCGGAATGACGATTTCGTGGCAATTGAAAGAAGTCAGAAAGGTATCGTATGTCAAAACCAAAGATGGTTTTTATGATTTGAAGCTGGATGTTCCTGCCGATAAAATCAAGATGAATTTGGGTTTTGGGAATGATAACTCAGTTAATAGCTCATTCAATGTAAAAGATAGTAAAGATAGTAAAAACAGCCATACCAGTTTCGACCTCAAAACCAAAGATGAGGCTACCGTAAAAGAGATTGCCGCTCGTTTTGAATCGGTGGTAAATTCTTGTAAAAACACCAAGTAGTACGAGTTTATAACCCGTAAGAAATACAGAACGGGCTTAAAAACCCGTTCTACAAAGTCTTCCGGACCATTCTTAAAATAGATTCTTCGTCATTGAGTTTGGGCAATTCTTCAATCGCAATCCAAGCCAAATCATTCGATTCATCCGAAATTACCAATGGGATTTCTTTGTCGGCCTCCAACAAAAACCTAACATCGTAATGGTAATGAGCGGGTATGCCCTTGCGTTCGGGAATTAGGTGAATATCAACATCAAAAATACTTTCTGAAACTGGTTTGATTCTCTCGACACCCGTTTCTTCGTTGGCTTCTTTGAGTGCTACATTCAGCACATCAGGGTCGCCGTCACAATGTCCGCCGGGCTGCAGCCATTTATCGAGTTTTCGGTGATGTGTAAGTAAGACAAATTTACGAGATTTATCAACAATCCACGCCGAACCCGTTACATGCCCAATGAGCAATTCTCGCTTAAAACAATCAGGATTTTGCTTTACAAATTCAATCATCTCGGCAAGCATTTTTGCCTCGTGCGGGTCTGATGCTTGGTGATTGGCCAATAAATTTAGGAGTGGTTGGCGGTGCATAAAATTAGACAATACTTGGTTTGGGGTTTAAAAACGCTTCTACGTTTTGCCCCGCAATTTTGTCCCAAATCGTAGGATTTCCAAGATAATCAACGAATTTTTGTCGCATCTCATTTTCATCCCCTTCTCTTACAACCATGTAGTAATCTGACCCAAACAT
>JALOLV010000430.1 GCA_025455785.1 Spirosomataceae bacterium
AGAAATAAAATTTATAGCATCAGATAGGCTTAAAAGGCATCCCTCAGAGTTGCCTACCACACTCGGGAAACTTTGCGAGAACGAAACAGACTACTATAAATACTCTTTCAAATACTTTTCGGGCTATTCCAAATACATTTTTTAAAATAAAAAAAATCAACCACTAATTTAGATAGTCATAAGCCAAAACAGAGTTGGTCTGATTCTATTTCATTAAATCTATCTAATGAGTAGATTCTAAATTACCCAAATACCAAGCTTAACCTGTGTAAGCCAAAAGTATAAAAAATCTAAATCAATAGTATCAATGAAATCAAGAATGTTGATTCTCAAAAGACGAAATTATACACAAGACTCCAAAATAAGTATCGCTACATGGCGGCAGGTTATCTTGGTGGGTATCCAAGAAATTAAATGTTCTTTTAATTATTAAACTATCTTAATATGAAAGTCAATCAAATACTTCAACTCGCTTTGTTGTATTCAACACTCTTTGGAATCACCTCAAAAAGCTATGCCTCTTGTATGAACGTCTGCCAGTGTATGGAATACACTTGCCGAACCAGCAACAACTCCAAAACACTGATTCAGGTAAAATACTTTGATAAAGACCTGCTAAACTTAGTTTCTAAAAAACAAAATATTGTAGCCTCAAACAACTCTGCCATTACAATCACCCAAGCAGATTATCAGAATATTACATCGCCCGGAAACACTTGGGTTGAATTTCAGAAATTCGATATTTCTTTCGGAATGAATATCGGCAATGCCAACGCAACAACTCCACAGACGTTTACTCTACCAAACAATTTGCTTACCTTTTTTTCGAGTTATGGTCGGAAAGATTTCGTAAGCGAATCGTCGATTCCGGTCGAATTACAAATTTCGGGAGCGGATGTTGCGGCTAAATCGTATTTCCTTGAAGATGACCACTACGCCGAAAAATACTACCATGTGGCTATCGAACCCGATGGTGTTATGGTTTTGGGTTCGAGTTATGATTTTTATGAAGATGCTGATGATAACTTTTCGGCCGAACCCGACTACGAGTTTCTTGATGCTCCAATGGCTTTGAATGACCAATTTGAGACAATTTATGAAGAAATAGATTTCAATACAAATGTATGTTTAGAACAGAAAAAAGAAATAAAAACTGTAAACGGCTACGGCAATCTCGTATTGCCAAATGGCGTTTCGGTGCCTTGCCTAAGAATAGGAGTTACAACCGAAGTTAGAAATCGAGAAAACCCTACTCAGAGTTTTCCGAACCAGCCAAATTCCACCAAAAACGGCATTATTTTTGTGACAAAAGAAGGACATTTTTTTCAGGCAGATATTAGCTCTGGCACAAGTGGAAACGTAACGCTTACTAATATTGCATTCAGATTCATCGCTCCTACCTCGTCTTTAAATTCACAAAACGCAGTAAAAATCAACAATTCCAGCTTGGGAGTAGCAATAAATTCTACGGATGATTCACCCGATGCCAATGCTGTTTTAGACGTTCAAAGCGAAAACAAAGGAATTTTAATCCCCCGAATATTAAAAATTAACCGTCCAACTGCTCCCACCGAAGGGCTTTTGATTTACCAAATCGACGACACACCGGGATTTTATTATTATGACGGCACAACGTGGCAGAAATTATCTTCTACGACTTCGCCATCAATGAATGCTATGGTTGAGTCAAAACCACGATTGGGCGGTCGTACGTCTTTAAAAAATGGCTCGGCGTTTGTCAAATTCGACCGACCAATTGATGACTTCGAGCAAAAAAATATCACTGTTCAAGCTATCGGCGATTGCAAAGGGCTTTATATCTCAAACATAACAAAAGAAGGATTTGAGGTTAAAGAATTACAAAAAGGGAAATCAAATATTCTATTCAGTTGGCAAATCAATTGAACCAAAAAAAATCGCTGACTGTCTTGTTCTGAAATAGGTTTGTGTAAACCTATTTCAGAACAACATGTCCTACCTAAGCACAAACAAAATTCACAAACGCACCCTCAAATACTCACTTCTTAAAACCCCAGCTTCTTGCTTTTATTCAATAATCACGTATCCAAACACTTTTCTGATTTGGCAATATGTATCAAAAATTAGCGTAGGTTGCACGATACAAAACATACTACCACAAAAACCTAAAATGAATCTTTTCGATGCCAAAATGCTTAAAAACTTAATCAATCTACCAAAATCTAAGCTTTTTCAGAATATCATTTTGTTGTGCCGCAATTAATTTATACTCCCGAAACCATCGGTCAATTGGCTTTTGGCAGCGATATAAAAATAATCCAAAAAAAATGGCTAAAAAAGTTTAAAAATATCGGAATTATTAAAATTATGTCGTAATTTTGCACCCGAAAATTAGACCTATCGCATAGGTTTACTTCAAATCAGTCGGAGAATCTTCCTTTGAAACTCCCAAACTTCAAACATTGAAACTTTATAAAATATATGGCATCAGTTAGACCAGATGAGGTTTCGGCAATCTTGCGTGAACAATTAGCAGGTGCAAGAACCGAAGCTGAACTCGAAGAAGTTGGTACCGTGCTTCAAATCGGTGACGGTGTGGCACGTATCTATGGTTTATCAAAAGTACAAGCAGGTGAGTTGTTGGCGTTCGAAAACGGACTCAAAGCTCTTGCTCTTAACCTCGAAGAAGATAACGTAGGAGCGGTATTGTTGGGCGATTCTTCTGAAATCAAAGAAGGTGCAACTGTTAAACGTACGGGCGAAATCGCTTCTGTAAAAGTAGGTGATGGTATCGTAGGTCGTGTTGTAAACACACTTGCCGAGCCGATTGATGGTAACGGCCCAATCCAAGGCGAAACTTTCGAGATGCCTTTGGAGCGTAAAGCACCGGGGGTTATCTATCGCCAGCCAGTAACCGAGCCTCTTCAAACAGGTATCAAAGCGATTGACGCCATGATTCCAATCGGTCGTGGTCAGCGTGAGTTGGTTATCGGCGACCG
>JALOLV010000431.1 GCA_025455785.1 Spirosomataceae bacterium
CTAATTCACAATTTACTAATTAATAATTAACGATATTTTACATTAGATATAAATTATACAATTATGGCAGCAAGTCCTTCGATTATAACAAGAGACGTTGATAAACTCGCAGCAAAAACAGGTAATGTTTACCAATCAGTTTTTGTCGTTTCTCAACGTGCAAAACAAATTGCGGTTAAAACCAAAGAAGAGTTAACGCAAAAATTAGCTGAGTTTGCATCGAATATCGACAACCTCGAAGAAATTTTTGAAAACCGTGAGCAAATCGAAATCTCTAAATTCTATGAGCGTCAGCCTAAGCCGACAGCTTTGGCAATGGAAGAGTTCATCGAAGATAAAGTAGAGTTTCGTATGCGTGAAGAAGAATAAGAAGAAAAATCTTATATCAAAAATCCCGAATCTATACACAGGTTCGGGATTTTGTTTTGGTTATTTGGCTCCATCAAATGAAACTCCGAAAGTCCAACGTAAGTCGTTATTTTTACGACCCGGAACAACCAAACTTTCGTAAGAATTCTCAAAAACCGAACGCAGGCTTATGTGCGTGGATAGTTGGTATTTTAGGGTTAAGTTACCATTCCATCGGAGGTTTTTCTTTTCTGAGATAGAAGGTTGAAAAAATACAGTATGAGAAATTCCGAATTTTTTTTCTGCAAAAGTGTATTCACCAAATAATCTTGCGGAGTTTCGCCATAATTTAATATCGTTAAGTTCTTGAAAATCAGTTTCTTCGTAAAGTAATACATTCGTGACTGATATGTAAGCATTTGGTTTTTGAAGTAGTTTTAGACCTACACCTGCCGCCCCTGTCCACCTAAAATGGATGTTTCTTAGGTTACTTTTTTCGTAAGAGCCAAAAGCCAGATAATAGAGTTTTCGTTCGTGTAATAAACTTGCACGGAGGTCGGTAAAGAATTCTCGTTCGTTCAGTAAATTGTTTTGTTTGCCGTAAATAAATGACGGACTCGACGAAAATCGAAATGATTTATGCAAATCCCAATCGAAGTTAGAAGTAAGTCTAAACAAAAAACGATTCACGTTACCCGATGTTAGGTTTCCATCAGCCCCGACTCGGTACTTAAAAATATTTAGTTCGGTTTCTTCTTCTTGTTCTTCCTCCTGCTCTTCTTCTTCTCCGCCTTCATCTTCTTTATTGGAGGTAGAGTCGGCTGGTATTTGGGTTTCGGGTTTTAAAGTATCGGGTTCGGCGGTTTGGGCATTTGTGTTGAGAATGATAAATGATAATAGAAGTAAAAGGAGAGGTAGTTTCATATTTTTAGGCTGTTTTAAGATGCAATATAAATAAAAAATCCCCCAAAGTGCGAAACTTCGAGGGATTGAATATCGTAATTATCTCTTAAATTCTACCTTTTTCGATAGATTTTACGCCTTTATACGAAAGAGCCATAACGCCTTTGATTAAATCGGCAAAGCGTTCGTCTTTGGTGAGTCCCTTTTTGTATCGTCCGTAAATCTGCTGGATAACTACCGAATTTTTGAATAATCCGAAAACGTAGAAGTACAGTATATTAGAGACATCTCGGCCACTTCGGGCGGCGTATCTATCGGCAAATTCCTGACGAGTCAGGTTTCCGCCAAGCCAAGTGAGGTTAAATCCTTTCTCAAAAGGACCATCATTTGCCTCGGCCCAGTAGGAGAGGGCTGTGCCTAAATCCATCATTGGGTCGCCTACGGTAGTCATTTCCCAGTCGAGCAAGGCTTTGATTGATAGCGTTTGCGAGTCGAGTACTACGTTATCGTATTTGTAGTCGTTATGAATCAGCGTGGGTTTACCTTCAGATGGTAGGTTTGTTTTAAGCCAGTTTGCCAAATCGTCCATTGCTTTGATTTCATCGGTTTGCGAAGCTAAATATCGCTTATGCCAGCCCTCAACTTGCCGTTGGATATATCCTTCGGGTTTACCGATGTTGATAAGACCAGTCGCTTCGATATCAATGGTATGTAAATCAGCAAGGTTATCACAAAGAGCTTCCGAGAGAGATTTCATTTGTTCGACCGAAACGGTATTCATCAATTTTGGAGCATGAAAAGCCCTCAGAATAATGCCCTGAACCCGCTCCATGATGTAAAACGGACACCCAATGATGGATTCGTCTTCGGTGAAAATTATCGGATTCGGGATTTTGCTGAAACCAATGCCTTTGAGAGCCGAAAGAATCTTGTATTCACGACCCATGTCATGTCCACCCTTGATGTCTTTTGCTCCAAACGGAGGGCGGCGAAGTACGTATTCAGCAGAAGCACTTTTGAGAAAATAAGTGAGATTAGAATACCCTCCCGGAAACTGCGAAATCTCTACAATTGGCTCAAAATCAGCGATTTGAGATTGTAGAAAGGTATTTAATTGATTAATATCTAATTCTTCGCCTTGGCGGACGCTGGTAGGCGAATCAAGTTCTATTTCGGTCATTTTTGAATGAAAATTTCTTTTGAATCTACCTCAAAACCATCCAGTAATTTCGATTTGGCAACTCCTTCTTCGGCAACGTAGCTGAACAATTCGTACTTATTATTGAGTAACTCAAAAACTTCGATAACTTGATTGGCGGGGTCGATAATCCAGTATTCTTGAACACCAAAACGCTCATAAAGGTCTTTTTTGCGAACTTGGTCATCATAAAAAGAGCGTGGCGATATAATTTCTACGATAAGCTCGGGCGTACCAAAGAATCCTTGCTTACCCATATTCTTCATATTTTCGTTTGAGATATAAAGAATATCGGGTTGTGTTACATTCTTTTTGTCGAAAATAACATCAAATGGTGCATCAAATACCTCTCCTGTTTTGACTTTTCTGCAGAAGGTAATCATCAAAAATTCTAATTCTCTGGAAATGCGTTGGTGTTCAAAATTTGGTGCTGGACTCATCGTATTATCAATTAATTCCCCATCGAAAAGCTCATACGGAGTCTCGGCTGGTAGTTCATCTACCATCCTTTGGTATGTCCAAGTTTCGA
>JALOLV010000069.1 GCA_025455785.1 Spirosomataceae bacterium
AAAATCAAGAATTTGGATAATTTACTCAAAGCCTACAATAAACTAAATACCGACGACTGGGGGGTCATTTTGCTGGGCGATGGACAAGAATTGGAGGGTTTGCAGAATTACGTAAATGAGAATAATCTATCGGGTGTGAAATTTATCGAAGGTAAGCCGTGGTATGATGTCCCGAAATATTTAGCTTTGGGAGATGTCTTCATTCTGCCGAGTTATTCGGAGCCTTGGGGATTAGTTCTGAACGAAGCTATGGCGTGCGAAATGCCAGTTTTGGTTTCTGAAAAATGTGGTTCGGCGGTTGATTTGGTCGATGAAGGCAAAAACGGTTATAGTTTCGACCCACATAATTTAGATTCTATAAGCAAAGCCATGAATCATTTTATCGAGAATCCAGCCTTGATAAAGCCTTTTGGACAGCGTTCTAAAGAAATCATACGATATTATTCGCCCGAAAACGTCGCACAAGAGATGTTTGATGGGTGCTGTAAGATATTATAAGTAATCCCGACCACTAAAAATGAAATAAAAAATAAAACTTTGAGCCAAATAGACCGACATAATAATTTTGATTTGATTCGCCTCATTGCCGCATTTCAGGTAATGCTTTGGCACGGAGCGGTGCATCTCGGCACTTTTGATGCCTCGTATAATTTTTTGGCGGTCATTTATCACATACCGGGTGTGCCGATTTTCTTTACTATCAGTGGTTTTTTGATTAGTAGCTCGTTCGATAGAAACGGTTTTAACCTCAAAAAATACTTTCGCAATCGCTCGCTCCGAATCTTCCCAGCACTTTGGGTTTGTACCACCATAACGGCGGGTTTACTTGCCTATTTTGGTAGCCTGACCCATATCAAAGAGTTTTTTGTTTGGCTGTTTGCCCAAATCTCATTTTTTCAATTTTATGCTCCGACAAGCCTAAAAACTTGGGGAACAGGCCATCCAAACGGAAGTTTATGGAGTATTGCGGTCGAACTACAGTTTTATGTTGTTTTACCAATCATCATTTTTATTGCCAGTAAAATAAAGAAAAGAACATTGGTAAATCTATTTTTAGTTTTGCTATTCTTACTTTCAATCGGTTTTAAATACTTTGTAGAATCAACTCAGTATGGCAAATTAATTCCGATTCTTACCAAACTTTCGGGCAATTTTGTATTATATTACCTTCACTTTTTCTTGACCGGAATCATCCTTTACAAAAACTACGACATTGCCAAAAAATGGATTAAAGACAAAGTACTTTATTGGTTTGCGGGCTACATAATTTATGTTTTGGTCTTGAAAACTTGGCTTGGTTTGTACGAAAATCCGTATTCGATAAATGCGTTTGGAATCATCGCCAATACGATTCTGTCGTTTCTGACGCTTTCTGCTGCATTTTCATATCAGAACCTCAGCAAGAAGTTATTAAACGAAAACGATATTTCGTATGGTTTATACATTTATCACATGCCAATTGTCAATACAATGTTGAGTTTAGGATTAACTGGTACTTTTGGGCATTGGTTCGGGATGATGGCCATCACCATTTTGATTGCGATATTGTCGTGGAAACTGATTGAAAAAAAGGCACTGAGTTTTAAATAAGGTCACATGATTTGGAGCAAAACACTCTCAACGGTCGAGTACATGTTTATTTATATGTTTGCTGGCATATATATAATCTACCTTGTTCGTACATTCTGGATTGCCTATAAACTCCAAACCACGGCTCGCTCGGTCATTGTTAAGTTTATTCTGCGTTCTATTTATTTTGGATTATTGATTTTAGGACTGCTCGGCCCCAGCTTCGGCGTTACCGAACGTGAAGCCCAAGCCACCGGAAAAGACATTTATTTTGCGATTGATGTTTCAAAATCAATGGATGCCAATGACATCGAGCCTTCGAGACTCGAAAAATTTAAGTTTGAGCTTATAAATAATTTGCACATCCTAAAATCAAATCGAATCGGATTAATCATTTTCTCCTCAGATGCTTTTGTGCATTCACCTCTGACATTCGACCAAGAAGCCATCAAACTTTTCATCCAAAGACTCAATTCAAATCTCATCGCCGAAAGCGGCACTAATCTCAATTCGGCATTCGAGATAATCAATCAAAAATTCATCAAAAACGCAACCTCTGCCAAGAAAGCAAAGGTGATTGCACTCATCACCGATGGCGAAGATTTTGGCGATTTGAATCCTAAAAATATTCAAGAATTTAAACGAAATCAGATAAATCTGATGGTTTTGGGTGTGGGTACACGTGAGGGCGGCAAAATAAAAACCAACGACGGTTTCAAAAAAGACGACAACGGAAACGAAATCATTACCAGACTTGATGCTGTTTTCTTGAAAAAACTTGTTACAAGCCTCGGCGGACAATATTTTGAGTTGAGCCAGCAACGAAACCAAGTCATAGATATCCTAAAAGCCATCAACAACATCGAAAATCGGCTAATTGATACAAGAATGTTTACGGTTCAGAATAATAAATACTATTATTTCTTAATTTTGGCTTTAGTTTTATTAGTAGTTGATATTTTAGTAACGGTAAGGACGATAAAACTTTAGCAATCAATCTACCAATCTATGTACTAAATTCACGAATCTAAAAATGAAAGTTGAAAAATACAACCTTAAATCTGGAAGTGATTTCACACGGTTTGAGTTCATAAGTGAAGGTCCCAAAGGTACAATACGAAAGCTCATTGAATTTCAAGAAACCAATAATCCAAACATTTATAATTTAGCTTTTGGAGATTTTAATCCTATTTCACACGAGATTGATGACTTAGCAGTTTCTGATAATCATGATACCGAAAAAGTTTTAGCTACGGTTGTAGCGGCAGTATATGCTTTTTTTCATAAATATCCAGAAGTTTACATTTATGCAACGGGTAGTACAAAAGCCCGAACTCGGCTTTATAGAATGGGTATTAGTAGGTTTTACGAGAACATAAAAGAGGATTTTTACCTTTACGGACATTACAACGATGAATTTGAAGAATTTGTCATAGGTAAAGATTATGATGGTTTTTTGGCACAAAGAAAATTTTAGAAACATGAAAACATTAAAAGAATTCGAGAATAAAAATATACCTCTTGTAGCGATAGATAAAAATTTAGACAAGCTACAAAACACTGTAATGTTTACTGAAAAACTTGCAAAGGCAAATCGAGTACTTTCAAAAGTAAAATTACCAAATCAAAAAAATTAAACTAATCTGTAAGAAAAACCATTGCATCAAATCATTTTTTATATCATCCTTTTTTTGAATAACCTTACTTCTTTGTCGAGTATTGCCGAACGCAACTCGTGGAAACAAGAAGCAAGCAGGGCTTATGCTCAAAAAAACTATAAAAAGGCTTTGTTTTTCTACAAAAAACTAACCGACGGAGCATCAATTGTTGAGCCTTCGGTCAGAATGAATTTGGCAAATACTTACTTTTTATTGAGCGATACCACCAACGCCAAAGAAGAATACCGCAAATTATTAAGGATTTCGGATGTCGAATTAGTTTCGCAGGCACAGGTGCAACTGGGGGTCTTGAATGTAATGAACAAAGACAGCATTTTGGCTCTGCAGCTATTCAAAGAGGCACTGCAAAAAAATCCATCCAATCAAGTTGCGAGGTTCAATTATGAATTGTTGAAAAAGAAACTTCCTCCAAACCCACCACCTCCGCCGCCAAATAATCAGCAACAAGAGCAACAAGAACAGATAGCTTCTGGAGTGATTGAAAAAAGCGACGAGAAAGATGAAGAGTTAGAATCGCAAAAGCCCGAAAATATGAGCCGAGAAAAGGCTCTTCAAGTACTCGAATCAATGAAAAGCAACGAGATTCAGTACGTCAGGAAACGCAAAGGCGACAGCAAGAAAGAATCTAAAAAAGACTGGTAAACTTGTAAAACGACTTCTTGAGTCGTTTCGATTAAATAAATAAATTGTGAACGCAATCAAAGAAACCAATTTCAAATTTGAAGCCCAAACGGGTTTTTATAGAGGAAAAGTAAGAGATGTGTATGATTTTGGCGATAAAATCGTCATGGTGGCGTCCGACCGCATTTCGGCATTTGATGTGATTCTACCACGTCCGATACCGTTCAAAGGGCAAGTGCTGAATCAGATTGCCGCCAAGTTTCTGAAAGCAACCAAAGACATCGTCCCGAATTGGCTCCTTGCCACACCAGACCCAAATGTTTCGGTCGGAATCCGCTGCCAAACCTATCCGGTCGAGATGGTTGTGCGTGGTTATTTGGCTGGTCATGCTTGGCGTACTTACAAATCGGGTTTGCGAGTTTTGTGTGGAGTTACGCTTCCAGAAGGTTTGAAAGAAAATGATAAATTGCCAACGCCTATCATTACACCAACTACCAAAGCCCACGAAGGACACGACGAGGATATTTCGAGAGAAGAAATCATTGCAAAAGGCTTAGTTTCGGAAGCAGAATACACCCAGCTCGAAAAATACGCCTTAGCCCTTTTTGCAAAAGGAACCGAAATGGCTGCCGAACAAGGGTTGATTTTGGTTGATACAAAATACGAATTTGGACAAAAAGATGGTATTATTTATTTGATTGATGAAGTTCATACTCCCGATTCATCAAGGTATTTTTATGCCGATACGTACCAAGAAAATCAAGAAAAGGGGCTTTCGCAAAAACAATTATCGAAAGAATTTGTTAGAGAATGGTTGATTGCTAACGGTTTTCAGGGTAAAGACGGACAAACTATACCCGAAATGACCGATGAAAAAGTACAGGAAATCAGCACAAGGTACATAGAACTCTACGAAAAAGTAACGGGCGAAGCCTTTGTACCAGCAAACGAAGGCGATGTTTTGGCGAGAGTAGAAGGAAATATCAGCCAATTTTTTAAGAATTTGTAGAATAACTTTTAAATTTGTAGCGTTAAATAACGAGTCAAGGCAAAAAAATACTTTATTAAAGTAGTTAATCGAAATCCGTTAATTATTATAGTGGTTCTTAATTATTTGATTTTCAATCATTTCTTAACTTTTAGACATTAATTAAGAGCGTGGTTTTTAGAATAAATAGTGCCATTATAAATTAACGAAAGTATTTCATTTTTGATTCTTTACCCAATTTATATGAATTACAATATTGACAAAACGGAACAATACGCTTTGATTTCGTTGGATGAGAGCAAGTTTGGAGAAAACATCGCAGGACCATTCGAGAAAATGGTTATCGTATTGTATCGTGAAGGCTACACAAATATGATTGTAGATTTTACGAATATCAAAGAGATTGATAACGATGGATTGAGCCTGATTCGCAAAGCTACAAAAGCATGCCGTGCCGAAGGCGGCCTGTTTGTTGTAGCCACCAAAGATGATGACATTATCGAAACAATCGACTCTGCTGCTATACCTGATTTATTGATTTTGCCAACTACCGATGAAGCCATCGACGCCGTGTTCATGAACGAACTCGAAAACGATTTTCGTGAAGAAGAAGACGATGAGTACGGGTTTGATAGCGAGGGTAGTTTCGACGAAAGAGATTAATCAGAAGACCGAAAATCAAACCTTTAGACGTACCATTTTGTTGAAATGTGGTACGTCTTTTGTTTTTATTATAAGTGAGAAAATACCTCTCAAACAAAATTAACTGCTTATGAATTTTGAATTTACCGTTCTCGGAACAGGCTCTGCAACCCCAACTCTCACCCGCAATCCATCGGCTTATCTGCTTACGGTAGATAACGAATATTTTTTGATTGATTGTGGTGAAGCTACGCAGTATCGCCTCCAAGAGCAGAAAATTCGGCATACTCGTATGCGTCATGTTTTCATAAGCCACCTACACGGCGACCATTACTTTGGTTTGGTTGGCTTGCTTTCTTCGCTTAGTTTGAATCGTCGAACCGAGGACATGACAATCGTTGGTCCTCGTGGTTTGGCCGAAATTCTGACGATTCAGTTTAAACATTCGGAAAGTATCCTAAATTTTAAAGTAAATTTTATAGAAACCGAACCCGAAAAAGCCCAGTTGGTTCTCGACCATCCCTTAATTACTGTCGAGACGATTCCACTTCAACACCGAATCCCGTGTTGCGGATTTTTATTCAAAGAAAAACAACCAAAACGTAAGATTATTAAGGAGAAATTGCCCGAAAATTTCCCAATTCCGTACATTCATCAACTCAAAAATGGACAAGATGTTACGGACGAATTGACCGGAAAAGTCTATTTGTGCAGCGATTTTACAACCGAGCCAACCGCTCCAAAGTCATTTGCCTACTGCTCTGACACTGCTTACGACGAGCAGAAAATCGAACAAATCAGAGGTGTAGATACACTTTTTCACGAAGCTACATTTGCCGAGAATGAGCTACAAAGAGCCATCAAAACTAACCATTCTACGGCCAAACAGGCCGCCACAATTGCCCAAAAATCGAATGCTAAACAGTTGATTATCGGGCATTATTCGTCAAGATACGATGATTTGAGCGGACACTTAACAGAGGCTCAATCAGTTTTTAAGAATACCAAATTAGCGATTGAAGGCGATACCTACAAGATTTAGAACTATAAAAGCAAACTTTTTACTTTATCTAAATTTTGGCGTTTTTTATCATCTCGCAATGCGATTTCTGATGCAGTCCAATAATGATGAGCCGAGATAAATTTGACCTGAATCTGATTCCAAATATTAATATCTGTTACCATAATTCGAGCAGAAAGTTCTCGAAAAAGTGAATCGGCGATTGGCTCAAAATCATCACGCCCGAGATAATCTAAATCGGCATCGGCAATGATTTTTTGAAGAATGTTTTGAGGATTTTGTGGAATCTGGGTCGCCATTATCATTCCGCAGATTTGCTCAATTTGTTCGGTCGAATAATTCCAAGTCGGTAGCGTAGCTTTAGCAATTCGACAACCCTCCTCTTCGTGTCCTTTATATGTCGTGATGAATCCAATATCATGATAAAGTGCCGCAGTTTTCAGTAAAACCAACGATTCTTCATCAGTAATTTCTTCGGCTTTGGCGATTTTTGCCGAAGCATCAACGACATCAAAAGTATGATGAATCCCGTGATAGAAAAGGGTTGGCGAAAGACTCTTTTCTAAGGTTTGAATCACAAATATTTCGGCTGACTGAATATCCATTTTAAGAAATTACTTCATAAATCACCACCGGATTCGACTTATTTTTAAGCGTTACGGTATCGACTTGTTTACAACTAAACGAATCTTTTATCAAATTATAATCACTCTCGCCGATGATAATCTGCCCTGCTTTGGCAGCAGATTGAAGCCTCTGGGCAGTGTTTACGGTATCACCGATTACGGTGTAGTCCAATCTTTTGAGAGTTACAGAGCCGATATTGCCCGAAATCATTTCTCCGCTCTTGATACCGATGGCGACTTTGGGCAAAAAATCAGACTTACCTTCGAGTGGGTCTTGGATAGTGTCAATCTGGTTTCTGACCATCAAACTTGCTTCAATCGCTCTATCAAGGTGATAATCACCTTTGAAAATTGCCATTACGGCATCTCCCATAAATTTATCGACAATCCCATCGTGTGCGATGATTCCCTTGACCATCACATCAAAATACTTATTGATGAGCCTAACGACAGTATCGGGTTTTTCACGCTCCGAAATAGCCGTAAATCCACAAATATCCATAAAAACAACCGAGGCATCTATGGTTTCATTGGCCGTCATCGAGGTTTCAAACTCCCGACGATTCATGAAATTAAGCACGTTTTCATCAACGTACATCCTCAAAATATTATTTTCTTTAATGGCATTGAGGGTATCGTGGAGTTGTTTAACGTGTTCGAGGGTTTTCTGCATTGTGATTTCTAAATCGCTGAAATCAACAGGCTTTGTCAAGAAATCAAACGCACCTCGATTCATGGCAGTACGGATATTATCCATATCGCCGTAAGCCGAAATGATTACTGCTTTGATGATTGGGCTGATTTCGGCAATTTTTGAAAGGAGTGTAAGACCATCAACAACAGGCATATTAATATCACTCAATACCATATCAACGTCTGGCTCCTGCTGGATTTTTTCAATAGCCTCTTGTCCGTTTTGAGCAAAAAGAAATTCATATTTTTGTTCGCGGATTTGACGACGAAATTTCTGACGTATCAATTGCTCCAAATCTGGTTCGTCATCTACTACTAATATTTTTGCCATCGAGAATGATGTTTGGGGTTTGTTTTAGGATTAGTCTTTGTAATTATCAAGTAATTATTCGTTTACTCGATGTGTTTTAATCTTTCTTTTAGTTCTGAAAAATCTAAAGGTTTATTCAAGAAATCGTTTGCTCCGAGCGATAATGCTTTTTGTTTGGTGTCTTCATCGCCATAAGCCGTTATCATCATTACCAATGGTGGCGGAGTTGGATACTTGGCTTTGATGTGTTTAAGTAACTCAATACCGCTCATACCGGGCATATTGATGTCGGAAAGAATCAAAACGGCTTCTGACTCGTGTGCATTGAGGTAGTCGATGGCTTCTTCGCCAGATGTAGCAAAAGAGAAACTCATTTCGCCGTTTCTGATTTCACGTCTGAAACGTTGCTGGAATAAGTCTTGTATGTCTAATTCGTCATCAACAACGAGGATTTTCATAATAATTGGGTTTATGGAGTAAAATTAATAATTGATTTATTTAAAAGGAAGAGAAATAATAAATGTTGTCCCTTCGCCCTCGTTTGATTCCACTTCTAAAGTACCCCCATGCCCTTTTGTGATAATATCATAACTCAAACTCAAGCCAAGCCCCGTGCCTTCGCCAGTAGGCTTAGTTGTAAAAAAAGGCTGGAAGATTTTAGCTTTAATTGATGCCGGAATCCCAGTGCCATTATCCGAAATCCTGATTTCTATCAAGTTTTGTGCTGAATACAATTGGGTTGAGACATTTACAGTTGGTTTGTATCCATCAATCCCCAACTTAGTCTTTTGCTGAACCGCATAAAACGCATTATTAATCATATTCAATAAGACTCTGCCCAAATCCTGAGAAACAACCTCAACTTTTGGCAAATTTGAGTCTAACTCAACTCTAAAATCGGCGTTAAATGATTTATCTTTGGCTCTTAAACCATGATATGAAAGCCGTAAGTATTCGTCACACAGAGCATTAATATCGGTAGATTGGCGTTCGCCCGAATTGGCACGAGAGTGTTCGAGCATCCCTTTTACAATATTACTTGCTCGCTTGCCGTGATGATTGATTTTTTCGAGATTACTCCTAATATCCGATAAAATTTCTTCTTCGAGTCCGGCATCTCTTTCTCCATCAGGTCGGCTGCTTTCTTCTTTCAATTCTTCGATGAGTTCTTTTGAAACCTCAGAGAAGTTATTGACAAAATTCAAGGGATTCTGAATCTCGTGGGCAATTCCGGCCGTCAGTTCACCCAATGAAGCCATTTTCTCTCGTTGCACCAACTGGTCTTGGGTCTCACGGAGTTCTTCAAGCGACTTCTTCAATTCTTCGGTTCGCTCGCTGACTTGCTTCTCTAAAATCTCATTCTGAGTAGCTAAAATTTGCTGTTTTTCGGCAGACAAATGCTCTATTTCATCAATTTTCTGCTTTAATATACTGTTTGTTTTTACAAATTCTTTTGCCAAACTCAACGAAATCGCTCCCGAAACCGCAAGTTGAGGGCCTACAATAAACGTATTTACAAATAAAGGAACCCAGTAGTTCGTAATGATTGGTTGTGCCGACACAGTCTGAAAGGCCAAAAGAATAGAAATGAATATCAACAAAACGATTAAAAATGCGATTGCGGCCATAAACGTAAAAACAGCATCACGTAAAACCTTTCCGTCAGGATTTTTATTTTTGATTGCTTTCCAAATCAGATAAATATAATTACTCAATAATCCGACGTACATTACCAAGTCTAAATAATTATTAACAAACTCAAAAAACGTGAGTATTTTGACAAAAATAATGGTAAAAACAGCAATCGAATAGAGTAACCTCCGTGGATAATTCAAAAACTCATAAACAGCATAAAGCAAGATTAAATGAGCCAAAACAAAGGTGAAATCTTCTAAAAAAACTGAATACAGAAATATCGCTTTATTGGAATAGATGAACGTTGTACTCGACGAAAAGTAAAAACTTATCCCGAAGAACAGCATAGCAAAAAAGAAAGAAAGATTAAATTTTTTACTACGGAAAAATCTGTAAAAAAAGTAGTGGATAAACGCCATCATCAAAAAGAAACCCACGGCAATTCCCTCGGTATTTTTACTTCTTCCTGTATCTGTAAAAGTAGATTCTATGTACCCATCTAAACTTCTAAATCTTATACTAAGCGGAAAATAATCGTAAAAATCGAATAATTTACTGGTGTGAGAAAATACAAATCTGATAGCAAGGGTGTGTTCGCCTGCTTTATCAAACATTACAGAATACGGCAGTGGTTGTTTAAAGAAATTCAAGAGTTGTTTTTTACCATTTACCCCAACTTTACCAAGAGAGTGAATCTTTTTGCCGTCGAGATAAATCTCGGCTGCACCTTTGATATTTATCGAGAAAATCAAAGGTTTATTAACCAACGAATCTCCAATTTTTATTTTTTTTCTAAACCATCCAATTGTATTTTTTTCGATAGCCGGAAATTCGCTAAACTCATCGTCGATAGCTATATTTCGCCATTGCTTATCATCGAATTCGGGTTTTGCAAACGCCACATTGTCTTGAATTACGTATTTCCAGCCTTTGTTTAATAATACTCCACGAGCTTTTAAGGAATCTATTTGATAAACAACCGAATCTCTATTATCGGTGTTGGTTATCTTGATAAGTTGTCCTACTGATATAAAAGGAATTAAGATAAAAATAATGTGTAGTGTTCTTCTCATTTTTAGTTTTTTTATACTGGGATAGTTATTCTAAATGTTGTGCTTTCGCCTTCTATGCTCTCTACATCGAGTGTTCCACCGTGGCCTTTCGTAACAATATCATAGCTCAACGAAAGCCCCAGACCTGTACCCTCGCCGGTAGGTTTTGTTGTAAAAAATGGTTGAAAAATCTTTTGCTTTACACTCTCTGGCATACCGGTTCCGTTGTC
>JALOLV010000432.1 GCA_025455785.1 Spirosomataceae bacterium
TGCTTTTGTGATGGGTAATGAGGTTTTTGGGGTCAATGAAGAAATAGTCAAAAAAGCCGATTATTGCCTCGAAATACCGCAATTTGGCACAAAACACTCGCTCAATATTGCCGTGACCACGGGCATCGTCACTTGGGATTTTATCTCGAAGATTGGATAAAATCTATTAAAAAGCCCCTCTCTTTGTGGAGAGGGGCTGGAGGTTCGGTAAAACCTTAGTTTCTTTCTGGTCTCAAACTTCGAACAGTCTTACCAGCTTGCCACATTTCCGAATCACGAAGTTCGGCCAGTTCTATCTCCAATTTCTCACGGTAATCTGGCTGAGAGTTACGCTCGATAGATTGTTTTGCTTCTTTTTGCGATTTTACGCTATTGTATAATTTCTTGAATACTGGTTTTGTAGCATCATGGAACGGCTTCCACCAATCCAACGCACCGCGTTGTGCAGTTGTTGAGCAGTTGGCGTACATCCAATCCATACCGTTTTCGGCAACCAATGGCATCAAAGATTGAGTTAATTCTTCAACAGTTTCGTTGAATGCCTCCGATGGCGTATGTCCGTTTTCACGCAATACTTCGTATTGAGCCGCAAAAATACCTTGGATAGCACCCATCAAAGTGCCTCTTTCGCCCGTAAGGTCAGAAGTTACTTCACGGTAGAAATCAGTCTCGAACAAATAGCCCGAACCAACACCTATACCCATTGCGATACACTTCTCGCGTGCATTGCCCGAAGCATCTTGATAAACCGCAAACGAAGAGTTTAGACCTTTGCCCTCAACGAATAAACGACGAAGCGAAGTACCAGAGCCTTTTGGAGCAACCAAGAAAACATCAACGTTTTTAGGTGGTTTGATACCCGTCTTTTTGCTATATGTAATTCCGAAACCGTGTGAAAAATACAATGATTTGCCTTTTTTGAGGTGTTTTTTCACTGTTGGCCACAACTGAATCTGGGCAGCATCCGAAAGTAAGAAGCAGATGATTGTACCTTTTTTTAGGGCTGTCTCGATGTCGAAAAGTGTTTTGCCCGGAACCCATCCGTCAGCAACAGCTTTGTCGTAAGTTTTACCCGGACGTTGACCAACGATAACGTTGAATCCATTATCACGCATATTCATTGCTTGTCCGGGTCCTTGTACACCATAGCCAATCACTGCAATGGTTTCTTTGCCTAATACTTCACGAGCTTTTTCGAGAGGAAACTCTTCGCGGGTTACTACTTCTTCTTCAACTCCGCCAAAATTTAATTTTGCCATTTTACTTTGGTTAAATTTTAATTTAAAATATTGATTATCAATTTGAATTTTTATGCGTTTTCTAAAATTTCTTTAAATTTCTGAATTGTAATCACATTGAATCTTGGAAAATCTATATCTTTCAAAATATCATAATGTGTATCATTTGTCACAATATAATTTGCATTGCCAGCAAACGCACAATCTACAAATTTATCATCGTCTGGGTCGTGGTATATGAGTTGTAACTTGAACGAAACTTCTATTTTGTGAATATTTGATGCAGTAGTAAGAATTTCATAAACTGGCTCTACGGTCTCTTTTGAAAAATATTTATCTATTATTTCTTCATATTCATTCAAAATTTCAGTTGTCAAACAAAGTTCAAATTTCTTATCTATCAATGCTTGAAAAAGCCAATTATATTTAGATTTTCTTGAAATAGATACCAATAAGCAATTTGTATCAATCACTACTTTCATTTCCTCAAATCTTTAGACAGCCACTCATCCATTAAATCATTTGAATAATTATTCTCGTTCCAAATTTTATCAGCAGAATCTTGTGCTTTCTGAGCAAAATAATTTACAATTAAGCCATTTATTGCTTTTAAATCTTCATCCGAAACACCACTTCCATAGAGTTTCAACAACTCTAATTGAAGGTTTGATAATGGTCCTTGGGTTGCTAAATTGCTCATGATTTTAAAATTTTATCAATCTGTATATCACCTTTACATTTGCATCAAAACGCAGGGCTGTTTCCTTTACTCGACTCGTGACGGTCTCAAAGAGCTTGGTTCTGATTTTCTTCATTTCTAAGTGATTTTTTACAAATTTACAAAAATCATTCAACAAACAGTGTTTACAGTAAATCCTCCCAGTCTTCGATTTCTTCTGGAAGGTACTCTGTTAATCCAAGTGGGGTTTTGCCTACTGCTACACGCCCCGAACGCACAAACTCGATGATTCCGTGCGGTTTGATGTATTTAAAGAATTCAAAAATTTCGGTTTCGGTACCTGTTTTTTCAATGGCCACGTAGTCGAGTCCCCAATAAACAACCCATGCTTTATAGACTTTATTGATGGTTTCGACATCGAGCGATTTACCTCCAAGTGGCGTAGAGATTTTGAAAAGAGCGATTTCGTTGTAAACAATTTCATCATTCAAATATCCGAAAACAGCCAAAACTTCGATAATTTTACGAATCTGACGAACGAGCTTTTCGACCTCTTCACGTTTTTCGTGTTTGATAACAATCGTAAATCGTGAGATTCCCTTACGCTCGGTTTCGGATACGGTCAAAGACTCGATGTTTATCCGACGACGAGTAAATATGATTGTGATTTTGTTGAGTAATCCTATCGAATTCTCGGTAAAGACGCAAATGGTATATGTCATTTCTAGTGAGTGAATGGTGAATGAGTGAATGGTGAATGAGTGAATAAGTGAATGGTTTTTAAATTAATACTCACTAATTCGCTCATTCACTCATTTATTCAAGTCTGATTTCGCTTACGCTTGTACCTGCTGGCACCATCGGGAATACGTTTTCTTCTTTCTCTACAATCACCTCTAAAACATATCCTTTCTGAGATTTTAGCATTGTATCGAGGGCATCGCTCAGATTTTCACGAGCCGAGCAAGTGTTTCCATCCAAGCCAAAACCTTTGGCAATCGTTACGAAATCAGGGTTTTGGAGTTCTACGAATGAATAGCGATTATC
>JALOLV010000433.1 GCA_025455785.1 Spirosomataceae bacterium
TCAGTATACTCCAATGTATAAACTGCAAACGGACTAAATGTCGGCGAGTTTCTTCTGTAATAAATTGCAATTTCTGTCGGTAAATTATTGGCATTGTACTTATATTCGTACTTAAACTTGTTTTCACCAGTGTTGAAGAACATAAAGTTATTTTTAGACGATATTGGTAAATAATCCATTGCTTTTAAAGAGACTCCATTGGTGTAATTAAGTATGGTCAGCTCCGTAAAATTTTTGACGAAGGGATTAATATTTTTATCGAAATCAGTAAATTGAACTAACTTCGACTTTGTAATTTCGTCTCTTTCGGTATCAATTTGATAGAAGTTACCTTCTGTATTATAAAGATATGTGTACTGCTCGGTGAACATCGATGCACCCCTATCTATTTTCTTTTGAAATGTTGGCCTACCATTATCATCAAAGTTTATCTGAACCCTCCATTTATTTTTAAGGTAACTTTGCTCTTCGATTACCATCTCTGCCTGATTTTTATTTAGCCAATTTATTTTATAAGTATCGTAGATAGGTACCAAGAATTTTTCTCCCACTTTAGATTTGATAGAATCTACTCGGCCATCCGATAAATACTTAAATACAAACTCAACAGCCGGATTAATCTCATTATAAAATCGAGTAATTTTACCATCTCGGTTGTATTCAAATCTAAATTTATTGCCTACCCCATTACTCAGTGTAGATAAAAGTATTTTCTTTTCTTTGATTGGAGGGGTATCATCTTTGCAACCAATAAGTGTGGTGCAGAAAACGGAGATGATAAGTAAAACTGTGGTCAGTTTGTTCATGCTGTGTATAAATTATATAAAAAGGTGAGATTTTAGATTGCTAACATCCAGAATCATAAAATTAAGTCTCGCATTAGTATTTTCCAACTTTATGATATACTTCTGTTCAAAAAATACTTTTTGAATATTATGCTTAAATTAGCATATTTGATACTCCATCTTTTCATACCTAAAAATAACCCAATATGAAGCTATATCAAGTAGGCCTACTCATACTTGTTTGCAGTATAAAAATTTTAGCTCAGAATATTACCTTAACAACAGCAAAACAGGTTGTAGAGGTTTATGATTTTCAAGAAATAACTCTAAATATTAAGAAACCCGACCCAAAACTCAATCCTTTTAAGCAAGCTACTCTAAATGCTACTTTTAGTACTGATAATGGCGACAGCAAAACCGTAGAGGGTTTTTGCGATAGTCAAGATGGTAGTATTTATCGGGTCAGATTTATGCCCTTAAATGCCGGAAAGTACAGATTCGAACTAAACTTTACGCAAAATAACAAAACCCAAAAGTTGAGCAGCTCATTCGATGCGGTGGCTTCTTCGAGAAAAGGGCTACTCAGATTAGACAAAGAGAACCCTTGGCATTTTAGATTTGATAATGGCGAACACTACTTCTGGAATAGCACCACCGCTTACTGGATGTTAGGCCTAAAAAACGAAAGCGAAATAATGACCTCTATCGACCGTCTGGCAGGCTATGGTATCAATCGTATTCGAGTAGCGATAAACGGCAGGGCTCACGGAGGCGACCGCTGGAGCGAACCCACAGTAATTGAATCAAAGAATTTTACGTTTAAGTTAAACCCTTGGCTTGCCGAAAAACCCGATGATTTAGATGCTCCAAACTTTGATGTAACCCGATTTGAAGTAGGTCATTGGCAGAGATTAGACCGTTTATTAGCCAAAGCTCGTGAAAAAGGCATCATTGTGTCTATCATTTTTTATGTGGATGGGCTTGACCACGCCTGCGACCCATTCAAAAAAGCCAATATGGGTAACGAAGACGAACAACTTTACTATGCCTACGCCGCCGCTCGGTATTCGGCTTACGAAAATATCATGTGGGACATTGCCAACGAGTACCATCTCTTTCGTACTCCCGAATGGGCAGATAAAATGGGTAATTTCTTAAAAAATAAAGACCCATACAACCATTTAATATCGGTTCATGGCAAAGCCGATTTTCCGTTTCGTAAATCTCCTTGGGTAGATGTGGTTATGTACCAAAGTTGGGATGAATGTGGCGGATACGAGTTTATGATGAATGCCAAAAGGCTTCAGTCGGAAACAGGGCGAATTTTGCCAACCGTAAACGAAGAATACGGATACGAAGGGCATTATCCTCCGTGGGGATGCGGAGCAACCGCTTCAAAAGAGCGTCCCGATGGGCGTTCAGGGCTTAACCGAAGCCAGTTAGCGTGGGAGATTTATATGACTGGTAGCTACCAGACCACTGGCGAAACAGCCGAATACGGCACTGGTGCCGGAGAAGATACCGGAGGCGGCTGGATAAACGGACGAGGCAATGATAAAATGACAATGTTGCGTTATTATAAAATCATAAAAGACGTTTTTGAAAGAACTCAGTATTGGAAGCTGACACCTCGAAACGATTTGGTAAATATAGGAAATCTATGCTTGGCGAATGAAGCCCAAGAATACCTCGTTTACAGTCGTTTACAACATTGCACACTCACCCTACCCAAAGGACAGAAGTACAGTGTAACGATGGTCAATCCGCAAACTGGCGAAGCAAAAGCATTACCCGATGCAAATAGCGATATTGACAACAACGCATGGCAATATCGTCAAAACCTAACTCAGCCAATGGTGTTTATTTTAAAACGTAAGTAATTTACAAATTTTACGTGTTTTATAATGCAAAAAATAGGGCGAACCCAGATGATTCGCCCTAAAAACATATTGTTAAATAACTATTCTTAAACAGCCGTACTGCTCACGCTTGCACCCAGATATTCACGATTGAGACGTGCGATGTTTTCGAGCGAAATCTCTTTCGGACACTCAGCCGCACAAGCACCAGTATTTGTACATGTACCAAAGCCTTCGGCATCCATTTGAGCAACCATCTTCATAGCACGGTCTTCACGCTCTGGCTGACCTTGTGGTAATAATGATAACTGCGAAAC
>JALOLV010000070.1 GCA_025455785.1 Spirosomataceae bacterium
CAAATCGACGTGGTGGTGCATCCACAAAGCATTATACATTCGATGGTACAATTTGAAGATAGCTCTATCAAGGCACAAATGGGCTTACCCGATATGCGTGTGCCGATTCAGTTTGCGATTGGTTATCCAAATCGCCTAAAAGCCGATTTCCCAAGATTCGATTTTACCAAGTATCCGTCTCTTACTTTTGAACAACCCGACTACGAAACTTTCCGAAACTTGGGGTTTGCATTCGAGGCCCTCAAACAAGGCGGAAACGTGGCGTGTATCATCAATGCCGCCAACGAAATCGCCGTGGCGGCATTCTTAAAAGACCAAATCAAGTTTCTGGGAATCTCCGACATGATTGAACATTGTATGCAAAAAGTAAGTTTTGTGCCGAATCCTACATTAGAAGACTACATCCAGACCGACAAAGAGGCTCGTGCATTGGCTTTGGAATTTAGATAAATATAATTTTTGCAAAATCAGTGTGGCACGGCTCGGGGCTTTACAGCTAACAGTCAGGCTTTTATCATTTAGCCGTGTCACGATTTTATCTGGGAGATTATCCCTCACAATCTATTCTGCATCATTTTCTTTCAAACCTCCTGCATAATTAATACCTTGCAATTACTTCTATTCAATCACTGTAATTGTACGGTTTATGCAACCTAATCGAATCAAACAACTCTGGAAAGAGAATAAAACCGCCCTCAATGCTTGGATTACGATACCATCGTCTTGGACAGCCGAAGTAATGGCTCACGCTGGTCTGGATGCCATGACGATTGATGCCCAGCACGGTTTGGCGAGCGATTACCACACGATTTTGCCCATGCTTCAGGCAATCAATACAACCAATACAGTGCCGTTTGTTCGGATTCCGTGGAATGACCCCGCCTACATCATGCGTATGCTCGATGGTGGCGTAGCGGGGCTAATATGCCCGATGCTAAACAACCGAGCCGAGTCGGAGGCATTCGTACAAGCCAGCAAATATCCGCCGCATGGT
This sequence comes from Spirosomataceae bacterium, assembly GCA_025455785.1. Taxonomy (GTDB): domain Bacteria; phylum Bacteroidota; class Bacteroidia; order Cytophagales; family Spirosomataceae; genus JALOLV01. Next base: position 995 of record JALOLV010000070.1, read on the forward strand.
TTCAGGAGCATCGGCCCGACTCGGGCGAGTGTTCATTTTGGTGACGAATACTTCGGTACAGCCAATACCGAAGTCATCACGATGGCAATGATAGAAACCGCCGATGCCATGAAAAACCTCGATGATATTGCCCAAACTGCTAATATGGACGGACTCTACGTAGGGCCGTGGGATTTGAGTTTGGCTCTGCGTCATGCTAAAATAGCTGATTTTGAATCGGTCGAACTGCTCGGGGTATTCGACAAAATTCTGAATGCTTGTGCCAAACATGGCATCGTGGCGGGTGTTCAATGCCCTTCGCCCGAGGTTGCCATTAAGATGTCAGAGATGGGTTTTAAATTCGTAACCGCCATGAACGATACAACTCTACTCAAAACTTCGGCACAGAAAAGTGTAGAAAAGTTCAGAAACAATATCATTCAGAATAGCTCACAAAACGGAGCAAACCCTTACGCTTAAAATGTATCTAAATCAGTGGTGAGAGCATCATCTCAGACTTATTCACGATACTATTTTGCAATGCTGAATATCCCCAAAATAATTTTTTTAAATAATTTTACTTGCCACTGCAACCACAAACCATATTTGTGCATCTTATTATCGAACAGCAAAGCAACCGCTCATCATAAATTTCAACCATTCGTCCGAAATTTAACAATTTTTAAGGTACTTTGTATTGCATAGTATTAAACAAAACACATATCTTTGTATCATCAATCAAGAACCCACAACAAATCTGAATCAAAACATAAAGCACTATTACTTATGAAAAAGCTATTTTTTATCGTTGCACTCCTTATTGTTAGTTATGGCTCAATGGCGATGGGTTTTCCACACAATACGAATACACATCACCGTTTACACGTAAAAGCCAATTCTAAGGTCTTGGTTACAGAGAAAGCCTCAGCAATTGTCAAAAACAAAATATCTGATAAAGTAAGCAACAATTCAGACCAGCACGAGTCTTCATTTGTTGAGATATTTATCAATTATGTATTCAAGTTATTTTGCCGTGAAGTCTCAAAAAGCAGTAATTCGCTGACTTTCAATGAAGGTTCTATCGAGATGGTAGCCATCAAACAAGACTTAGATTTGTCGTTAAGAAGTTAATAAGAATTGGTCTTTGAGTAGAGTTCATCAAGACTTGACGGAGTCTCGCTTCCAATCATTTTAAATTTTAGCTTTACAAAGTTAAGTTGTGCAAAATCCGCCACAACACAAGGTTCTCATACGGTTTAGTTAGGGTTTAGACGAATTAACCAATCGTCTTCTTTAAAAGCATCGTCTTATAGATGATGCTTTTTTGTTGTAGAACGGGTTTTCCAACCCGTTCTGTTTTTGCTATACGAGTTAAAAACTCGTACTACTTTTTCTTGATTGTCTTCATCGCAATTGGGTCCCAATAAACTGGCTTACCTTCAAAATAGCTATCGTTACAAGCCAACACCGGAGCCGCCGCACGGAAACCAAAAACGGGGTCTTCGACCGTTCCGACGCTACCTTTACGAATATTCTCAAAGAAATTGGCAAAGTGATTGGCGTGTGCATCGTCGCCTTTGGGTGCTTCAAACTTAATCTCTTTTACTGGCTCGGCCTTGCGAGTATCTTCTGGGTATTTCGACTCATAGTCGGCAACAAACGCCTTTTGGGTTTCTTCGGGGAATGTAAACAGGCTATCGTATCCGCCATAACCCGGGGCTTTGGGCAGTTTCTTTTTGGTCAATATCAAGTTATTATCCCCAAATTGGATTTCGCCCTCGTTTCCGATGATTCTCGTAACGTTTTTGATAGAACCCGCATTGGCAAAATTGACCCGCAACACCATCTGGAATGCACTGTGTTTGTCGGATTCGGGATAATCCAAAATCGAAACCAACACATCTGGCACATCACGGCCATCTTTCCAGTAGCTCAAGCTACCCGACGAATAAATACGCTTAGGGCCCATCGAACCCGTCACAAAATGCACTCCCGTTATCAAATGTACGAATAAATCGCCTGCAACGCCCGTTCCATAGTCACGGTAGTTTCTCCATCGGAAGAATCGCTTCGCATCAAATTCTCGTTTTGGGGCATCGCCGATGAATGTATCCCAATCAACTGTTTTTGGTGAAGCATCGAGCGGAATCGAATAGTTCCAAGCACCAATTGAATTAAAACGGTCGTTGTTCGATTCGATGTAGTTTATCGCCCCGATTTCGCCCGCAGCCACTAATCTTTTTGCTTCGGCAAACGCCGCACCGCTGATTCGCTGGCTACCTACTTGCATTGTTTTTCCTGATTTCTTCCAAGCATCAATCACCGCTTTGCCTTCATCGATGTGCTGAACCATCGGTTTTTCGCAATAAACGTGTTTACCAGCATTGAGAGCCGCAATCGTGATGTGGTCGTGCCAGTGGTCGGGCGTAACAACCAATACAGCATCAATGTCTTTGCGATTCAGAATCTCACGGTAATCGCGAGTCGTGAAAAGGTCTTTGTTAAAGGCATTTTTGGCTTGAGCCAGACGTCCGTCGTACAAATCGGCACAAGCTACAAACTCTACATCGGGCGATTTCAGAGCGGCTCTGGTATCGCTATGGCCTTGAATCCCCATCCCGATAGTAGCGATTCGGATTTTGTCGTTCGGACTAACTTTTAGACTTTTGATGATATTGAAAGGCTTTGCAATGCTTTCGGTGGCTATCAAAGCTGATGCCGCACCGATGCCTTTAATAAAATTACGGCGTGAAGGAGTCATAGTTCTGCTAAGGTTGAATAATGAGCAGGAAATTTACGTAGGAATCTGTAAATTTCAAAAGGGAATAAATGCAAGTTTTGTGGATTATAGAACACAGATTGGTAAGATTATTATGATGTTTTATGATAATAATTTTCAGAAATCATAAAAATCAGTAAAATCGGCGTTCTATTGTTTATCGTGTATTGAATGACTTATCAATCAAAATTCTTAAATAAACTCCAGATTTTGAGGATTATCACCCCGAAGAAACCTTCTCTAAATATTTTTGTGGACATCTTAGAGACACCCTTTGTGCGGTCGGTGAAGATAATCGGTACTTCGGTAATCTTGAATTTGCGGAGATAGGCATTGAACTTCATCTCTATCTGAAACGCATAGCCTACAAAGGTGATTTTATTGAGTGGAAGTTTTTCGAGTACGTGGCGGCGGTAGCAGATAAATCCCGCCGTGGGGTCCATGATGGGCATTCGGGTAATAAAACGCACATAAACCCCCGCAAAATACGACATCAATACCCGACCAATCGGCCAGTTTACGACATTGACCCCACGAATATACCGTGAGCCAACCGCCACATCAAAACCATCTACTTTACACGCTTTGTAAAGCCTTACTAAATCTTCGGGATTGTGCGAAAAATCGGCATCCATCTCATAAATATACTGATAGCCACGCTCCAAGGCCCACTTGAAACCATGAATATAAGCTGTGCCAAGACCCAATTTACCTTTGCGTTCTTCGATATGCAATTGGTCTGGGTACTCAAACTGCAATTCTTTTACCTTCTGAGCCGTTCCATCGGGCGAGCCGTCATCTACAATCAGTATATCAAACGCTTCTTCGAGACTCATCACCTTGCGAATGATTGCTTCGATGTTCTCAATTTCATTGTAGGTCGGTATAATTACGAGATTGTCTTTCAATGATTTATGCTGATTATTTACTGTATATTTACACGAGTTTTCAGATACGAACCTATGCAAGTTGTAAATCCTTTTCTATTGGTATTTTGCAAACCCAACGCTATGGAAAATCTTTTATTCAATCGTATCTATCAACTCATACTAAAAATCAATCTAATTTTTTAGTTTCTTTCTTTTTTTCTAAAATTTTTACGGCATTATCATAAATATCGGTCATGTATTCGGGATGGGCAGCATAAAAATCGTAGCTTTTTCGGTATTGGGCCGTATCTACTTTGTATTTAGCAAAGATTTTCTGCTCGAAGTACTTAAAGGCAACTTTTGTAGAATCAAATTCTTGGAAACTCAATCGGCTGACCTTTGCCTCGGCCAAATGAATATCGGCAATAATCTTCGACATCGTTTCGGCATCAATCGAGCCTTTGGGTGGGTCGGGTGCCGACTTGCACGCTAAAGCCAAAGGTAATATTACTGATAAGAATATTTTTTTCGTTGAAAAATTCACTTTAACTTCGTTTTCGGAATATACAAGATAGTCTTTGGTGCAAAGATACGCAAGGGTTTTGAATTGATTCCCTTAAAAAATCTTAAAATAATCTCATCAATTGTCAAACAATTGTCATTTACTGGTCATTCCGTAGTCAAATACAACAGAATGACAGCAAAGCAAATGATGACAGTCTGACTACTAAATGCCCATTGATTGACAATCAAAATTTATGGAAAACATCATTTCTAAGCTAAATAAGTACGAAATCAAGATTCGGAAGGCCGTAAATTCTGAGATGAGAGGTAGTTTTCAATCAGTTTTTAAGGGTTCTGGGCTGGAGTTCAGCGATTTGCGTACTTATCAATACGGCGATGATGTGCGTACGATTGACTGGATTACGACCGCCAAAGGCCACGGAGCATACGTAAAAATCTTTAAAGAAGAAAAAGAGCAGACGGTATTCTTCATGCTCGATGTCAGTAGCTCACAAGAAGTTGGGCAGGTGGGGCGGCTCAAGATTGATACCTCAAAAGAGATTTGTGGTGTATTGGCACTTTCGGCCATCAAAGAGGCCGGACACGTGGGTTTGTATTGTTTTTCTAACCAGAAAGAGTTGTATTTTAAGCCAGCAAATGGCATGAAACACGGGTATCAGCTTATTTTGAGTATGTTCAAGATGAAACCCGCCTCGCAACTGACCGATATTCCGAGTGCTTTGGGTTTTGCCCTGAATATGCTCAAACGCCGCAGTGTTGTGATTATGATTTCGGATTTTCAGGATGAAAACTACGAGCATAACCTCAAAGCCCTCGCCCGCAAGCACGATTTGGTGGTGATTCATATCTACGACCAAAGAGAAATTAGCCTACCGAGCCTCGGAATCATCCCAGTTTTGGACAAAGAAAGTAAACAAACTGTTTGGCTCAACACTTCGTCGAGGAATTTCAAGCGTGAGATGAAATCGGTATTTGAAGAAAACCAAAAACGACTCGAAAAACTCTGCAAACAACACAATGCCAACTATTTGGCGATTGATTCAAGAGAAGACTATGTTCCGAAACTTATACAGCTTTTTAGGGTACGCAAGTAGATTCTGGTCTCAAGGTTTAAAGTTTAATGTTCAAGGTATTGGTACATGTATTGTAATAACTTTGAACATTGTTCTTAGTACTTTGAACACCACCGCTCAACGCCCCGTTGGGAGGTTTCTTACAGATTCGGTACAAATCGGTAAGCCGATAGAGTACGCCCTGAGTTTTAGGCATTTGCCCAACCAAGAGGTGTTTTTTCCAGATACTACCTACAATTATTATCCGTTTGAGCTTAAAAAACGAGATTTTTTTCCGACCAATACCGAAAACGGCATCAGCATCGATAGCGTCATTTATACCCTCGAAACATTCGACATCAACAAGGTTCAAGGCTTGGCTTTGCCCATTTATGTACTGACCAAAAAAGATTGTACGTCGGTTTATTCGCTTCGAGATTCGGTTTTTTTGAAAGAATACATCGGAGCCGACCTCAACCAACCCCTCAAAACCAACACCAAAGCGGCACCCGTGCAACTTCAAGTAGATTATCCGAGAGTTGTTATTTTTTTGCTTGGGCTTCTCTTAGTTTCGGGATTGATTTATGCACTATTCGGAAAATCAATCCTTAAACAATACAATCTTTTTTTGTTTACACGCCGCCACAAAGACTTCGTTTCTAATTATAAAAAAATGATACGTGGCACACTCGACGGCTCAAATATCAGCCGTGCATTAGTACTTTGGAAAAACCACCTCGAATGGCTCGAAAAACGCCCATATAGCTCATACACGACCAAAGAAATCATCGAAAAAATACCGAATGAACGCCTCTCAGAAGCCCTAAAAGACGTAGATTCGGCGATTTATGGCGGGATTCTCTCTACTCAGATGCCCTTCGCAATGAACGTTTTGCTTGATACGGCTGTTGAAATTTATAAAAATCGTAGAATAGAATTGGCAACTCAATAGATATTCGATTGTCATTCATTGTCATTCGCTACGCTGTCATTCTGTCGTATTAATCACCTTCAACAACAATTGAATGACCGCTAAATGACAATTGAATGACTATTGGATGACAATAAATCAAGTAAATCATGCAAAACCCAGTATTAATTTTTGGAGCAGGAACGCTCGGTAAAATCAGTTTAGATATATTCAATCGCAACAATGTTTTGGTTTATGGATTCCTCGATGACCAAAAAGAGATTCATAATACCGAAATCGGCGAAATCATGGTTTTGGGCGATACTGACGACGACGGATTCCTGAAAATTATCGGAAACAAAACCGAAGCCTTTGTGGCAATCGGTAATACAAAAATCAAGAAAAAAATTGTTGAAATGCTCAATGAGCGTCGGCAGGTTATGCCTGTTAATGCTATCCACGACCGCTCAATGGTTTCGGAGGATGCCGTCATTGGTCACGGAAATCTCATCATGGCCAATGCTACTGTAAATCCTTTTGCTAAAGTGGGTAACCATACCGTCATTCACTCGGGGGCAGTTATTGATGCTGATGCACAGGTCGAAGACTTTGTAACAATTGGCACTGGTGCCATGATAAACACCGGAGCAATATTAGAAGAAGGAGCGTTTATCGGCTCGGGAGCGGTGGTTGTAGGCGGAATCAAAATCGGTAAAAATGCAAGAGTCGGAGCTGGCTCGGTTGTGATAGCCGATGTTGCGGCCAACAGTACGGTCTTCGGAAATCCTGCCCAAAAGGTATAGTACACGAAATCAACCTACCGAGTGGGCTATTTACACTCGGTAGGTTATCGCAAAAAATTAAAGTGAGAATGACGAGAACAATGTCGCCAATAGCGTAACCGCCAATATCAGTAATAATAAAATCAAAGACCCTGCAACAATACCAGCGATGGCCCATCCCTTTTGGTCGGCTTTCTTAATAGCTACCAAGCCCATGATAAAGGCCGTCAGACCGGCGAGAATCCCTAAAAATCCTATACTCGGCACAAAAAGCAAGACCAAGCCCGCAATACCCAAGATACCAGCTATTTTGCCAATTTTATTGTAGTTGGCGTTGGATTTTAGGGTTTTAGCGGCAATCTTCTCACTCATTTTTTCGAGCTGTTTCACAATCATTTTTTGTTTCCACTTAGCCACTTTTTTAGTGTCGTTGGCGGGCATCATTGTAGTAGTGGCTGGGGCGGTAGCAACGTTCTCGGTTACCACAATTTTTTCGGCCACACTTGCCGATGCTTCGATTGGAGCTGTTGGCAGTACGACTTCTTCTTGGGTAGTTTCTACGGCCTGGGTTTCTTGGGCAGCAACAGCAGGTTGTGATTTTTTAGCGTGTGTGATTTGCTCACTTGAGGATTTCTGGAAATACGCCATTTGTTTTCTTTGACAAGATGTAGCCAACAAAACAATCGCACAAAAGATGAGTAGAAAAGAATTTTTCATAAAGTACAAAATGGGGGTTAAATGGTTAAACGATTCAAAATAAAAACTTTAAATTTAAAATCCGCATAAATCTTCGGTTAAAGTCATATTTTTTTATTTAAGGCTCCATTATTAATTTCTTTGGTATTTCATTATTAGGAAATATAACATCTACTTATTATAATTGTGATAATTAATTCAATCAAATTTTTCACATTCTTTTCTCTTTAAGCTTTATGAAAAAAAATCTTTTATTAGCACTATCAGCAGTTGTTATTTTCGCATCGTCATGCCAAAGAAAACAAATGGCGTATTTCCAGAAATCACAACACGAAACATTTAACAGTGTCGCAAAAACAGAATCTAACCAACCATCAAAAGAGAATCTGACAACGACTCCTATTATCAATGAGGCAGTTGTAGCCAGCGAACCAGTCGCCATCGCCAGCAATCAAGCCACCGAAGAAGTAGTAGCTTTGGTACAAACAGAAACCATCAAAACCAAAATTGCCGAACAGCAAATTGCTGTAACCAAAGCAGAAAATGTAAAAAAAGTTAGCTTTGGAGCAAAAATAAAAGCCATCAAACAAGTAGCCAAGGCTCAAAAAGAAGCCAAGAAAAACACAGCGGCTGTTGCAGGTGGCAAGTCGCAGGTAGTTGCTTTAGTGCTTAGTATCTTACTTGGTGGCTTGGGTATCCACAGATTTTATTTAGGATACACGGGTATCGGTATTATCCAATTACTGACTCTCGGAGGTTTCGGTATTTGGGCCTTGATTGATATTATCCGAATCGCGATGGGAACATTGAAACCTAAAGGTGGGGATTACGACGTGAAATTCTAAAAATATTAATTTCATATTTTCGAAAGCACTGACAAATCAAGTCAGTGCTTTTTTTTACCGTTTAATAGATTTTTTTACGATTTTTTGGATAAAATCATTTGTTTGATTTGAATCAATTTCTAAATTGCCGCCATAAAACTAAATAATACAATTACCATGAAAAAAACTTTTTTCTCTTTAGTATTTGCAGCCCTCATGGCGGCAACCTTAACCACTAATGCTCAATCTTTCCAGAAAGGTGATAAGTTATTGAATGCAGGTATCGGTTTACGCTCATTCTGGATTCCTATCGGTGGTACTTTAGAATACGGTATTACAGATAAAATCAGTGTTGGTCCGTCAGTTTACTTTGCAAAATGGAGTACTTTTGATGGTACAACACTTTACCTTTCGGCAAGAGGTTCTTACCACTTTAACGAATTGTTGAAAATCAACAATGACAAATTAGATGTTTATGCTGGTGCGGGTGTTGGTTATCAGAGTTGGTCTTACAAAGGTTTAGCAGGTAGCTATGCAAGTGGTATCTACATTCCATTCCATATCGGTGGTAGATATTATTTCAGCGAAAAATTTGGTGCTCACGCCGAAGTCGGTGGTGGAGTTGCTACTCTCTTAGCTGGTATCACATTGAAATTCTAAAAACATTAGTTTTAGCAATAGAAAAAGCGTAGAAATTCGGACTCTACGCTTTTTCTATTTTTCAGAACCATTCGGTCTGCATATCTATCGTAACCATTTCGTTGCTCAATAATCTTTTGGCAAGACTATCTACCTTGACCAACTCGTATTCATAGAAATACCGTGCCGTCGTGATTTTACCCTTATAAAAATTTAAATCCTCGCCTTCGGCAGTAGCCAGTGCTTTATGTGCGGCAACAGCCTGACGCATCCATTGCCACGCAATCGTGATGATACCAAACATTTCGAGGAATAACGTTGCATCGGCCAAAAAGGATTCGGTATCGTTTGCGGCTTTTGCCATCAAATGTTTTGTGGCTTTATCGGCATTGTCAATTGCATATCTGATTTTATCAATAAATGGATGTAATTCTACGATTTGTGAGGCTTCGCCAGCGGCTTTGGTGAGTTCTTTAAAATAAATGCTCATTGCTTTACCATTATTGATAATCATTTTACGACCCAATAAATCGAGTCCGTGAATAGCCGTTGTACCCTCGTGAATCGGGTGAATACGGGCTTCTCTATAATATTGCTCGACCGGAAAATCTGTCGTATAACCCGAGCCACCCAAAATCTGCACAGCGGCAGAGGTCGTCTGACAACACATTTCGGAAGGGTAAGATTTGGCAATTGGGGTCAATAAATCATGTAATAATAGAGCTTCTTCTTTAGCTACACCTTCTTCGACATGAGCTAAATCGGCTAATTTGCTACAATAAAGCAGCAGCGATAGTGAGCCTTCGGTGATAGATTTTTGAAACAATAACATCCGCTTTACGTCGGCGTGATTGATAATGGCTGTCTGTGGTTTGGTCGGGTCTTTCTCGGATATTTTACGCCCTTGGGGGCGTTCTTTGGCGTATTGAAGCGAAGTATAATAGGCCGCAGTTCCGATGGCGGCAGCGTTCATGCCCACACCAACATATAGCTCAAACCTTTATTGGGTTCGCCTACCAAATATCCTAAGCACTCATCATTTGAGCCAACCATCAAATGGGCAATCGGGGCTCCTTTGTATCCCATCTTGTGATAAACACCTGCGGTAATAACGTCATTGGATTGGAGATTTTCAATACGGTATTTTGGCACAACAAAGAGTGAAATCCCCTTTACTCCTGCCGGT
>JALOLV010000434.1 GCA_025455785.1 Spirosomataceae bacterium
CAAACCAATAAATAGTACTTTAATGGAATTTACCGAAAAAGAAATATCGCCATTAGCGAGCCTTGATGTGTGGGAAGATGATGTATTGGAGCGTTATCCAGAACCAAATCAACCTGCAAAAGCAAAAGAGGAGTTTCGGAACTACACCGATTCTGACCGCCAGAATACCGTCCGTGAGTTTTATCGCCTCAATCACACGTATCAAACGTATGATTTCGTAAAACAAAAGCAAGCGAAATTTTTGAAATTCGATAAAAAAGAAATGAACATTTGGGAGGCATTCAATTTCTTGAATACCCTCGTTGATGATTCTGACCCCGATACCGAACTCGACCAGTTTCAGCATTTACTCCAAACCTCTGAGGCGATTCGCTTAGATGGTCATCCAGATTGGTTTGTACTGACTGGCCTATTGCACGATATGGGTAAGGTTCTTTGCTTATTTGGAGAACCACAATGGGCAGTTGTGGGCGATACATTCCCTGTGGGTTGTAAGCATTCGGATAAAATCGTTTTTCCTGAATTTTTTGAGGCAAATCCAGATTCAAAAGACGAAAGATACAATACAAAATACGGTGTTTATGAGCCAAATTGCGGTTTAAGAAACGTTGATATGAGCTGGGGACACGATGAGTACATCTATCAATTGGTGAAAGACCATCTTCCAGAAGAAGCTCTGTATCCGTTGCGTTATCACTCGTTTTATTCGCAACACCGTGAGCATGCCTACGAGCATTTGATGGATGCCCACGACCACGAAATGTTTAAGTGGGTAGATAAATTCAATCCTTACGATTTATATACAAAAGCTCCGGTAAAACCAAACTGGGAGGAGATTAAGCCTTATTACGAAAATCTCTTGGCTAAATATTTACCAGCTACTTTGAAGTTTTAATTAAGCATATAACCCTGACAGCGTTTTAAACGCTGTCAGGGTTAAGTTTCAATATAGTCCCCATTATTATCGAATGATTGATTTCGGTAGTAATGGGGATTTTTATATCTTGCACTTATATATACCCTAAACAACCCTGACAGGGCTTCGAAGCCCTGTCAGGGTTAAAAAGCTATGTTGGCAAAAACATCTCTAAAAACCGAAATCCTTGCGGGAGTATCTACTTTTTTGGCTACGATGTACATCATCATCGTTAATCCCGCCATCTTGAGCCAATCCGGAATGCCCTTTGGCGGAGTATTAACTGCTACTGTTTTACTCTCATTTTTCAGTAGCTTAATGATGGGGATTTATGCCCGAAATCCGATTGTGGTTGCACCCGGAATGGGCATGAATGTTTTTTTTACTTTTTCGGCCGTAAAAGGAATGGGAATTAGCTATCAAGTGGCTTTGGGAGCAGTTTTTTGGGCAGGAGTTGTGTTTTTGTTGCTTTCGGTTTTCAATGTTCGTACTCATATCGTGAAGGCGATTCCGAAACAATTACGTTATGCGATTTCGGCAGGGATTGGGCTTTTTATAACGCTAATTGGGTTTGCCAATGCCAAATTTATTGTTCCGAATCCCGCCACGATTATTGGCGTTGCCGATGTCCATGACACAATTATCATTACTTTTTTGGTAGGATTGGCAATAACCGCTTATATGCTGGCAAAAGAGGTTCAGGGCGGAATAATCATCGGAATAATCATTACGACACTATTAGCCATACCGATTGGACGATGGTGGGGTGATGCCTCGGCAGTTAATTTCGGGCAAAAAGTGTTAGTCAACTGGCAGGGGCTTTTTTCTGCTCCCGATTTCAGTTTGCTGTTTCAGTTAGATTTAGTCAATTCGCTCAAAATCAGCCTAATACCAGTCATTTTTGCGTTTGTTTTTACCGATTTATTCGATAGCCTTTCGACCTTTGTGGGCGTTGCCGAAGCAGCCGATTTGTATGATGAAGACGGCGAACCCCGAAATGTAAAACAAGCCTTGCTGACCGATGCCGTAGCAACTACTTTGGGTGGCTTGTTGGGGTCGAGTCCGGGTACGGCATTTATTGAGTCGGCGGTTGGGATAAGCCAAGGCGGACGAACCGGCCTGACGGCCATCACGGCAGGTATTTTATTTTTACCGTTTCTGTTTTTGTCGCCTTTGTTGAGTGTGATTCCTGCCATCGCCACTGCTCCAGCCTTGATTGTGGTAGGTGTTTTGATGATGAAACCTGTTACAAAAATACGTTGGGATAAATTGGATGATGCGATTCTGGCTTTTCTCGGAATGGTTTTAGTGCCTTTCACGTACTCGATTACGCAAGGAATTATTTGGGGATTTTTGTCTTGGACAATCCTCAAAATAGCAATGGGTAAATCTAAAGAGGTTTCGTGGACATTACTCGTGATTGACGCTTTTGCTTTACTGGCTCTTTATTTAGGGCATTGATATTTATTTTGGAACCTACCCACCTCACCGAGCGTCGGTCGCCCTTTCATTCCCTCTCCCGATGGAGAGGGAGGGACTCGATAATAAAATTTGATATTTATCCTAAAATGAAAAAAACGATTTATATACTTCTCTTTGTTCTGTTTTCTGTTGAATCCTTTGCCCAACGAATTGCGATTTTGGGAGCAATGCCCGAAGAGGTGCAATTGCTTGAGTCGCAGTTGCAAAACCCGAAAACCAAAAATATTTTAGGTTTTAACTTCAAAACGGGTAAGTTGATGGGTAAAAAAGTAGTGATTGCCGAAACAGGAATTGGCAAGGTCAATGCCGCGACAGTAACAACTTTGCTAATCAAGGAATTTAGCCCACAATCAATCATTTTTACGGGAATTGCGGGAGCAGTGAATCCTAATCTGAATCAAGGCGATGTGGTTATTGGGAGTAAACTGGCGTATCACGATTATGGAAGATTGACGGATGAAGGTTTGCAGACGAACCCGACCCGAAATCCTTTTACAAAACAGCGTAATGATTTATACTTTAAGTCAGATTCG
>JALOLV010000435.1 GCA_025455785.1 Spirosomataceae bacterium
TGATTTGTTTAGTAAATCCAAATATCTTGAAGAATAATACTTTATTTCATTTAACATTTATTCATAATGATGAAAACTAAGATACTTTGTATGGTAATATGTCAAGCTGTATTCTCATTGAATTGCAGCGAAGCACAAATTGACAACAACACGCAAAATGTTACACAGCCTGTACCCAATCAGCCGGTGGGTAATTCTAAAATTGTTTCATTCAATCGTCCCGATGCTCCATACACTGACCAAATGGCAAAAGAGGATTTTGGGAATATTGATAGGCTTAGAGAAGCAGTCAATGCAAAAATCGTAAATAATACCCTGAATTTAAGACTGCCCAAAAACACGCACTCTGATAGAGCCTCAACAGATGGCTCTGGAGATGGACTCAGGTTCAACGTTGACCTCGAAGATGGCGAAGAATACGAAATGTCGTTTAAGGTCAAGTTCGATAAGAATTTTCAGTTTAGCAGAGGTGGAAAAATTGGTCCCGGTCTTGTGATAGGAAAAGGTTCTTCGGGCTGTGTCAATGCAGGTAAAACAGACGGAGCAAGCGTAAGATTCATGTGGTATAGCTCCGATGGTGGTTTCAGTAAAGAAGGTAATGACGTGTTTTTTCAACCTTATCTCTACTTCGTCGACCAAGATGATAGATGTGGCGAAACATACAGCAGAAAATCTGTCAAACTCCAAACCGAAAAATGGTATAAACTTTACATGAGAGTAAAATCAAATACCGAAACAAACAAAAATGGGTCGGTACTTTTGAAGGTTGATAACGATATTTTGTATCAGAATGACGCTTTCAGATGGACAACCGTCAATACAACCGACAGATTGGTAAACAGATTGTCATTCAACCTATTTAGAGGAGGCTCCAGCGACAATTGGATGGCTTCCGAAGATGGTTTTGTTTCGTTTGACGATATCGAATGGCGAAAAATCAAGTAATCGAAGTACCTTTTTTAACTATATTTTCAATCTCAAAAACCTTTCACAAATGAAAATTAAACTAATTTTTCTCTCAATGGCCCTCGCGGCAGTGGCTTTTAATTGCACAAGCGATGACATCAAGGCAGATAACATTGATAGTATGCCTGTTACCAAAACAGCAAAAGCTATCATTGGCGACAACACTATCAGCTTTACTCGCTCAAACCAAAATTATACAAATTCATTGGCAGCAAGCGACTTCGGTAACGTGGATGACTTACGTGAAGCAGTAAATGCAAGAAATGATAATAACTCCTTGAGAGTCAGAATTCCCAAAAATACACACTCAGATAAAGCCGCTACTGATGGTTCGGGTGATGGTTTGAGATTTAATGTCGATATTTCGGATAGCGACACTTATGAATTGACTTACAAAGTAAAATTTGGCGACAATTTCAAATTCAGCCGAGGTGGTAAAATTGGACCAGGTCTTGTGATTGGACAGGGTTCATCGGGTTGTTTGAAGAAAAACGGACAAAATATTCCTGCACCAGAAAACGGGGCAAGTGCAAGATTTATGTGGTATAGCCCAAGTGGAAGTAATACTACCGAGTCAAGCACGGTTTATTTTCAGCCATATCTGTATTTTGTGGACCAACAGCCCGGCGATTGTGGCGAGACATTTGATAAAAAATCAGTAAATTTGGTTAAAAACAGATGGTACACGCTTTACATGAAAGTTAAAGCAAATACGGGCAGCTCGGCAAATGGAGAGATAATTATGAAAGTTGATGGCGTTACATTGTATAGCAATACAGCTTTTAGATGGACAAAAACAACGTCTTCGACCGAATCGAACCGTAGAGTAAGAGAGATGTCTTTTAATGTATTTAGAGGTGGTTCAACCGATAATTGGGCTGCATCAACTGATGGATATGTTTATTTTGATGATATTGTTCTGAATAAAATGTAATTAAATAATCTGATTTTTAACACGATTTGAAAATTACAAAAAAGGTACTTTTTAGGGGGATAGAAAGACATTATTCGGAATTTAGATTTGAAAGTAGCAAATTATCACCTCTCGATTACGAATCATTCTTTTTATTTCCCCTAATAAAAAGTAACCTAAAAGGTAAAAATAACATAAAAGTATCAGAAGTCAAACAAAATAACTCATTTGTTATGATTATTAAAAAAACTTATATTTTCTGCTGTTTTCAGTTGATTATTAGCCATTTAGTGTTTGCCCAAGGGTCAAATTCAAAATTATGGTACGATAAACCCGCCGCCGTTTGGCCAGAAGCTCTACCCATTGGCAATAGCTACATGGGAGCCATGATTTTTGGCGATGCCCAACGTGAACATATTCAATTCAATGAAAGTACGCTCTATTCGGGCGAGCCTGACGCTACTTTCAAAAACATCAATGTTCGTAAATATTACCAACAAGTTACCGAACTCCTCAAAGCAGGCAAATACCAAGAGGCTGATGCCATTGTGGGTAAAGAATTACTCGGCAGAAACTACCAAGCCTACCAGCCTTTGGGCGATTTTTTTGCCAATTTTGAGCATAAAAAAAGCATTTCAAACTATAGACGTTGGTTAGATATTGGCACGGCTACGGCTTATACCGAATACACGGTCGGCAACACTAAGTTCAAACGTCAGTATTTTGCCAGTTATCCTGACCACATTATTGTTGTAAAATTCACTGCCGAAGGTAGCGATAAAATTAATTGCACGCTCCGATTCACAACTCCTCACATAACAACTGCCAAATACGAAGCTAAGGCTAATATATTGAAAATGAACGGAAAAGCTCCGTATTTCGTGCAACGACGTGAACTCGAACAAGTGGAAAGTATCGGTGACCAACACAAATATCCCGAACTCTACGAAAAAGACGGAACACGCCGAGCAGATGCCAAAAATATTTTGTACGATACCACCAAAGAGGGCAGAGGCACATCATTTGAAAGCCAAGCCAAGATA
>JALOLV010000071.1 GCA_025455785.1 Spirosomataceae bacterium
CATCCCGAATACGAGATTGTGTATATTCCTCGGGGCAATGGTCGTAGGCATATCGGAAAGCACATTTCGAGATATGTGAATGGTGAATTAATTTTTATTGGACCTAATATCCCACATCTCAATTTTGGATTTGGTGTAACTGATTCTTTTGAGGAGTACGTGATTCAGATGAAAGAGGATTTTATTGGCAAAGACTTTGGGCAAGTGGTTGAGTTTCAGGCAATTAATTGGTTATTTAAACTGTCTCATAAAGTGGTGGTGTTTGGCAATGAAACCAAGAAAAAAGTAGGAGACCAGATTTTAGCCTTGAATAAAGTCAATGGTTTTGAGCGATTGATGATTTTGCTAAATGTGCTGTACCAATTGGCGAATTCGAACGATTATGAGACAATCGATGCCGAAATCGGGATGCCACAGCTACAACCTAAAGAGCAAGAGAGATTTAGTAAGATTCACCGATACATCGAAGAGAATTTTATGAAAGAGATTGATTTTCAAGAAGTTGCCGATGTAGCTGGACTAACGCTCCCTGCGTTTTGTAGGTATTTCAAAAAGATGACCCAAATGACTTTCACAGATTTTGTCAATGAATTTAGGATTAATCATGCTCGGAACCTGCTACTGCAAGGGCAAAACATAACAACGATAGGCTACGAAGTCGGATTCAATAACCTATCGCATTTTAATCGGACTTTTAAAAAAATAATGGGAACCACCCCGAGTGAATACCTAAAAAAAGTTAGTCTAATGACGAATTAATCGAATATTTTACAGGATTGGTAGAAATCTCTACTTTTCAACAATTTATAATCCAACGAGTATCAGATTATTATTCACTTATTCGTTATTAAAAATTAACCTAAATATTTATCCAAATAAATAGCCATTTTTTGCTGAATTTTCTGGGCCTCGATGCGTGCTTTTTCGGCAAAGTCTTCACCATTCGATACATAGATTATTCCTCTCGAAGAATTTACCAATAATCCACACTGACTATTCATTCCGTATTTCGAGACTTCTTCGAGGCTTCCACCTTGGGCACCGACTCCCGGGACTAATAAAAAATGGGTTGGAATAATCTGACGGATTTCGGCCAATTTATCGGCTTTGGTTGCACCCACCACATACATCATGCGGTCGGCTCCGGCCCAGTTTTGTGAAATTTCTAAAACTTTCTCGTATAATTTTGAGCTGCCAAGATTTAATTGTTGGAAATCCTCACTGCCTTCGTTTGAAGTAAGTGCCAAGAGAATCACCCATTTATCATCAAATTCGAGAAAAGGAGTTACCGAATCTCTGCCCATGTAGGGTGCTACCGTAACCGAATCAAAATCGAGACCCGAAGAAGTTTTATCAAAGAATGTTCGAGCGTATAGGCTTGACGTGTTGCCAATATCGCCACGTTTGGCGTCGGCAATAGTGAAAACATTTTTTGGTATATACTCAATCGTCTTTTGGAGACTTTCCCAACCTTTTACACCCATGGCTTCATAAAAAGCGATATTTGGTTTGTATGCAACGGCAAAGTCGATTGTTGCGTCTATGATTTGGCGGTTAAATTCAAAAATAGGGTCTTTTTCATTGAGTAGATGTGTCGGAATCTTGCGAATATCGGTATCTAACCCTACACACAGATAAGATTTTTTTGAGGATATTTGCTCAAATAACTGTTCTTTGGTCATGTAATTGAAAGTTTGGGTACAAATGTATTTATTTTTACACTTTTCATTATTATCAAATCGCCGAAGTTTATATTTTTGCATAAAGTTTTAAACCAAATTTGTTAGTCAATGGAATTTCGTCAGACAGGTATTGATGGCCTAATTGAGATTTACCCTAAAATCTTCCAAGATGAAAGAGGATATTTCTTCGAGTCATACCAAAAAGAAGCTTTTGCCGATAATGGCATTCCATTTGATTTTGTGCAAGATAATCAGTCGTATTCGACGGCTGGGGTTTTACGTGGACTTCACTTTCAGAATGAGCCTTATGCCCAAGGTAAATTGGTTAGGGTTATCAAAGGAAAAGTGCTTGATGTAGTCGTAGATTTACGCAAGCATTCGCCTACATTTGGGCATCACGAGAAATTTATCCTGACCGATAAAGAGCAAAATATGGTTTTTGTGCCGGAGGGTTTTGCTCATGGTTTTTTGGCTTTAGAAGAAAGTATCTTTGCCTATAAATGTACCAATGTTTACAGTAGGGAGTCGGAGGGTGGAATCATCTGGAACGACCCCGAATTGAATATCGACTGGGGAATCGAAAACCCCAATGTCTCGCCCAAAGACCTCCAATTACCTACTCTCAAGACTTGGCTCAATCTCGTATTAGCTTAGAATTAACTTTTTTGTACGAATAAATTTGGGTTTGGCACAAACCATACCAATTGATACCTCTCGCTCATTTTTTTTGTTTAACGGTTGATTTTCAGTCAATTAGTACCGCTGGCTATTTTTATCAAAAAAAATGCTTTTTGGCACGGAATTAGAGAATAATCCTGTACAACTGTAAGATTCGTGGTTTGGAATTTTTAAAATCATCGAATTTGAATACAATAGCCATAAAAGATAAACTACTTAAAAATGTTTGAATCGTTATTTCGAAAGCGTAGTGTAGCTGTTACTGAAACTCACTCCCAAAATACGCTTTTGGTGGATGTACACTCGCATGTGTTGCCTTGCTTGGACGATGGGGCCGAAAATCTCGATAATTCGTTGGCACTTCTCCGAGGAATGAAGGCAATGGGCTACAAAAAAGTGATTGCAACGCCTCATGTTATGAATGGCTATTACGACAACACAATCGAAAAAATTAATCAAGCTCTTGGACTCGTACGAGACCTCGCATCCAGAAATAACATTGACATAGAAGTTGAAGCCGCCGCCGAATATTATTTGGAAGATGAACTTTTGAATAAAATTGAGCAAGGCGAAAAGATGTTGACCTTAGACGAAGAAAATAAATATTTACTTTTTGAGACTTCGTTTATTGGTCGTCCGTCATACCTCAAAGAGTCTGTTTATCGAATCATCCAAGCAGGATACAAACCCGTTTTGGCTCATCCCGAAAGATATGCTTATCTTCAAAAAGATTTTGATAGTTTAAAACGTCTTTTTGATATGGGAGTTTTGTTTCAGGTAAACATTAATTCGCTGACAGGGTATTATCTAAAACCAGCCCAAGATGTAGCCGAATGGTTGATAAATCGTAAAATGGTTGCGTTTCTCGGTAGCGATTGCCACAATATTCATCAATTAGAAAATACAAAATCCGCTTTACAACTACCTCATTATCAGATTGCCGTAAAACAGAATCTTCTGAATAACTCATTACTGAAAAAAAAAACATTAGTTTCGGTTTAAAATAAGGCCTCAAAATCCTTACGATAGATTCAGTTTGCTTCATAAATATTTGATACGAATATTTATGAAGCATTTTTGTTTATTTCTACTTACGGTTACAAAAAATGGATTATTGGGTGTTATTGAAACAGAATTACAGAACGATTTTAAGAAAAAGTTGTATATTTACTTCATCAGAGTTTCAAAAACTGAGTGACGACAAAACTATAATACTTTAACCTGACTTAATGAATGAGAATTTTGGTTATTCTATTGTTGATGATAGTTCAGCCAATGTATGCACAAATCCGAATTGTTGTGTATGCACCCAAACTTTTGATGCCCAATAAGCCTCTATACATGGCATCAAACCTCAATAAGTGGAACCCAAAAGATGAGAAATACATCCTGAAGAAAATTTCGGGAGATACCTACTTTATTGATTTACCCGATACGCTCAAGTCATTTGAGTATAAATTTACACAAGGTAGCTGGAACACAGTGGAGGCCACCGCTACTGGTGCTTTGCTGTCGAATCGAATTTTTGTAAAACAATCTACAAACGATAAGAGTATTGAGGCAAAAATCGAAGGATGGGAAAATCGGATAAAATATTGGTTTAAGATTTCGAAATTACCAGAAAATACCCCCGAAGACGCCTCAATTTATGTAGCGGGTAATTTTAATAATTGGCTCGAACACGATGAAAACTACAAACTTGAGAAGCAATACGATGGGAGTTTTGACATTAAGATTTTTACGGAAATTAAAGAATTAGAATATAAATTTAATCGTGGAGATTGGACAACCGTTGAGAGCTGGAAAAGTGGTAAAGCACGACCCAATCGAAAAACACAACTCGAAAGTTTAGATGTCAATCATCCTTTAGAAATCGAAATTGATAATTGGGAAGACTTGGCTTCGACTTTCAATTATTACTCAATTTTTGATTTATTACTACTTTTTGCTGCTTTTCAAGGAATCCTCCTTAGTATTGTGATTCCTTCGATTCAGGATTTTAATAAAGAGGCCAATCGCTGGTTGGTACTTTTGATTGGTTTTGTATCGCTGATGATGTTTGTGAGGGTTATCAGCAACTACCGTGATGTGGCCAATGCCATACCGAAGCTACTGCTCATTCCAAACTTCATTTTATTTACTTACCCGCCATTATTTTATCTGTATATTCAGAAGTTATTATTCCAAAAAGCCATCAACTTAAAAGACTCGATTCGTCATTTTGTGCCTTTTTTTATTCAAGTCTTAGCATTTTTGCCTTATTTTCTGCTCGAATCTAAGAAGTTTCAACTAAAAGTAGTAAATGAAGAATTAGATTTGATGATTACTTATGGCGTTACCTCATCTCTGGCATTTGTTTTCAATATTTATTATTGGTCATTATCGAAACAGACAATAAATATCTACAAAGAAAGCTACATCAATCAGACCGCTTATCACCAAAACATTCAATATTTATCAACTGCACTCATTATTCAATCAATTTGTATTGTTTTGGGTGGATTTACGGGCGTTTTATTTGCGATTCACTATTTTGGAAACCTTCAAATCCCTGAAATTACTTCAAAAAGTATCGACCTCATTTGGTTGGTTTTTTCGATGATTGGTTATATTTTGGGCTATTTTGCCATCCATCAGCCCGAAATTTTTAAGCTAAAGAAAGAAGAAGTGAAAGAAACCCTAACGATGGAAAACGTTACCGTTTTTGAAGAGAAGAACCTTATTAGTGCAGAACCAGTAAAAGTAACTATTTCGGACGAAAACCTCGAAAACCAAAAAAAACTTTTGATAGATTTCTTTGAGACCGAAAAACCTTATATAAATCCAAATCTAACGCTCAATGAGCTGGCTTCTAATTTGAAGATTCCGACACATCTACTTTCCAAAACCATTAATGATGGTTTTGGAAAAAACTTTTTCGATTTTGTGAATTTTTATCGAGTGGATGAATTTAAACGGAGGGTCAATTCTCCAAAATACAATAATTATACTTTGCTCGGTATCGCCTTTGATGTGGGTTTCAACTCAAAGACCGCCTTTAATCGAGCCTTTAAAAAAATCACAAATCAGACTCCAAGCGAATTTTATCAATCAAGTAAAAACTGACTTATTGATGTCATCTAAAATTGTAAAAGTTCCACTTTGTGTATTAAGTGCCATTTTATGTTTAATTGGGCATTAAATGGTATCACTTTCATAACTGGAACGCTTCTTCTTGAAATATTTATCATTTTTACAGAAATAACACAATCTCACAACCAGACTAAACCAGTCGCATTTAGAAAAAATACTTTATACTTTAACCGTAAAATTTCAATGACTACTTCTACCAGTGGAATGGAGTATGCTGTTGCGTCGAGCCTTCAAAGCAGCATTAAACTCTATTACAATCGGGTTGCATTCGATATTCGAGATGTCGTATATCTTGAGAGCAACATTAATTACACAATTTTCCATCTCACAAATGGTAAGCAGCACATCAGCTCATTTACGCTTAAACATCACCTTAATAAGTTGAGCCAGTCGAATAACTTTCTCCGAATCAATCGCTCGATATGTATCAATCTTGATTTTATCGAATCAAAATACGATGATGCTATCGTATTACAAAATGGGATGTTTTTCCCGATTTCGAGAAGAAGACAAAAATTTTTGCAAGAGAAAATTTCGGCACATAAAAGCCAACAATAATCCAGATAGATTTTTGAGTTTTTAGACTTTAACCCTTATTCGTAACATGAAACTGAATTCTTTACTGTTAATATTTTTGTTATTGATTTTTGGAGAATCCTCTTTTGCACAGAGAGCAAATACCCGAAGTAATAACACTTGCCAAACTTTCACTTGGGATAATGCCACGGTTTATTTTCTTTTAATCGACCGTTTCAACAACGGAGACGCCACAAATGATGCCGCATACGGTCGTCAGTCCGACCCTGCGGGTGGTTTTATGGGTGGAGACTTTAAAGGAATTACTCAAAAAATTACCGAAGGGTATTTTGATAATTTGGGAGTTGATGCCCTTTGGATAACCGCTCCGTACGAACAAATGCACGGTTACGTAAGCGGCTATGGCTCCGACCCTGCTTTTCAGAAACATTATGCGTATCACGGATACTATCCGCTTGATTTTACACAGCCCGACGCTGCTTATGGTACTAAAAATGAATTTCGTGCTTTGGTCGATTCGGCTCATGCTCACGGTATCAGGATTGTCGTGGATATAGTGATGAATCATTTAGCCTACGACAACCAAGGTGATGTGAATGAATATTTAGGGGGATTTTCGGTAACCGATAAGACCAATGCAGGATGGTGTAATTGGTGGGGGAGTAGCTGGATTCGTAAAGCCGATGGATATTGTGCTACTGCACCGGGTAGCGATGACCTCACGATGTCGTTGGCAGGTTTGCCCGATGTAAAAACCGAAATTATAACGGGGGCTTCATCGACTACGGCAGGACTCCCGCCATTGTTGCAAACCAAATGGGGACCAAGCAAAGAAAATAGGCTTTCTACCGAAATTTCTTCTTTAGATTCTTATTTTACTCGAACCAGTAAACCAAAAACTCCTCGTCATTATATCATCAAATGGCTGACTGATTGGGTACGTGAATACGGGATTGATGGTTTCAGGATTGATACGTACAAACACGTGGGTCGTGATGCTTGGGGCGAATTAAACGATGAAGCCGATGTAGCTTTAGCAGATTGGAAAGCGGCGAATCCGACAAAAAAATTGGACGATAGGCCTTTTTGGTCGGTTGGTGAATGGTGGGGACACGGTATCGGTAAAAATAACGAAGCCGTTACAACGGGTAAAACCGATGCCCTTATCAATTTTAATTTTAAAGGAGTAGCTGGTTCGCCAACAACACTAAATGCTACTTATTCTAATTATGCCAGTACGCTTAATACTGACCCAACTTGGAATGTACTGAGTTATATTTCCTCGCATGACGACGGTATGTTCGATAGAAACAACCTTATTAATGCCGGAACATCCTTACTTTTAGCCCCCGGTGGTGTTCAGATTTACTACGGCGACGAAACCGCTCGCCCGCTCGGAACAGTAGCAGTTGGCACCGACCAGCCGACACGTTCGTTTATGAACTGGAACAGCATCAATACAACAGTTCTTTCTCATTGGCAGAAATTAGGCAAATTCCGTAAATCACACCCCGCAATCGGAGCTGGTGCTCATACAAAAATCGCTGATTCGCCATTTACATTTTCCAGAACTCTTACATCCAATGAGCTTTGCGGAGGCTGCGATAATGTTGTCGTTGTGTTAGGTGCAAGTGGTTCGACCACAGTAAATGTAAGTTCGGTTTTTACGAATGGAACTCTTCTAAGAGACGCTTACACCGGAAATACAGCAACCGTTTCGAGCGGGAATGTAACATTTACGGCAGGGAGTCAAGGAATTATCCTTATAGAAAACCCTGCGGGTTGTGTGGTTTGTACTCCTCCAACCGAAATTCCAACCGTTACTGCAAATCCGACAACTATCAATTACGGAGAATCCACAACCCTGACTGCAACGGGTTGCGGTTCTGGGCAAACGCTCGAATGGGAATCGGGGCAGACTTCTACAAGCATCACAGTTTTGCCAACGACAAATCCAGCAATCTACAAGGCAAGATGCGTTGGGGCTGATGGTTGCAAAGGTACACTCTCGGCTGGTACAAATATCACGGTTAATAACATTCCGGCATTAACAGTTTATTTTAAACGTCCTAATTCTTGGACGGCAATTCCTCGTATTTATAGCTGGACAGGAACAAGTACCGCTCAGTCTGGAGCTTGGCCCGGAACTGCCATGACTCTGCATTGTGGTAATTGGTACAAATACACTTTTACGGCCGGTTTGACCGATGTAAACATGATTTTTAATGATGGGACCGGAACAACCCTCGGTGTAAATAAAACCCCTGATATTATGGGAGTTGCGGCAGAGAGTAGATATGACGGTACGGTTAGTATGAACGCAACAACTATGACTGCCGGTGCTCCGACCGATTGCCCTTGTATTCCACCAACCGAAGTACCCACTATTACAGCCAATCCTACTACTATCAATCTGGGGCAAAGTACAACACTCACCGCAAGTGGGTGTGCAGTCGGACAAACTTATAAGTGGGAAACAGGCCAAACTACAACTTCAATAACAGCATCGCCAACCGTTACGACAACTTACAAGGCAAGATGTGTAGGTGCAAATAATTGCGAAGGTGGATTATCAGCAGGAACAACAGTAACCGTAAATGGCGGAGCAGAAGCAAAAGTATTCTTCAAGTTACCAAGCGGCTGGACTAATCCAAAGATTCATTATTGGAATGTTTCTCCAACAAATCCATCTGCCCCAAATACTACTTGGCCGGGTTTAGGTATGGTAGATGAAGGCAACGGCTGGTATTCATATACTTTCCCATCGGGGACAACATCGGCAAATATCGTATTCAATAATAATGGTTCTGGACAAACCAATGATTTAAGTATTTCTAATTTTGCTGCATGGTTTATGACTGATTGTGCTGGAACAGTAAATGGAAAATTAGGCACAAATGGTAACTGGGTATTTGCCGACCCACGAACAACCCAAACTGGAACTTATGATGTATTCTTGAATAATGTTGCAGGATGGGCAAATCCTCACGCTTATGTTTATACAGTTGGAGGGGGTGGAAGCCCTGCTTGGCCCGGAACTGCCATGACCTTAGTGTCTGGAACAACATTTAAAATTACTCTTAGCACATCGCCAGTTTGTATCATCTTCAATAATAACGGTAGTCCACAAACAAATAATTTGAGTACAGCTAATCCGGGTGGTACTTGGAACAACAGTACAAATGTTTGGACTCCTAACTGTGTCCCACCTACTGCACCAACACTTTCTGCATCGCCAAGCACGGTTGTTAGTGGTAATTCATCAACATTATCGGCAACTGGATGTGCTGGAACAGTCAGTTGGTATGCCTCGCTGACTGGTGGAACTGCCCTTGGTACTGGCAATAGTTTTACAACACCCGCACTTACAACCAATACAACCTACTATGCAGATTGTGCAAGTTCGGCAAGTTGTGTAAGTGCAAGTAGAAGTTTTGTTTTGGTAACGGTGAATACTTGTAATAGCTCAAACATAAGCCTTGTGGGTAATATCGACGATATATCAAGTGGTATCGTCAAGCACGAAACCGACGGTACTATTACGGCAACAAATAAAATTATTGGTTCAAACGCCAATGTGAAATATGATTCTAAAAAATCAATCACTTTAAATGCAGGATTTGAAATCCGAGCCAGCGGAGGTAATGTTTTTCAAGCATATATTGATGGATGCGGGAATCAATAAGCAGCGATTATCTACGTTTGTAAATCTGCGGCTCGGTTTTACGTAATTTATTGATAGTTAAATTACTGGAAGTAGTTGGTTTGGATAGGCAATTGTCTGATTATCAGTATTATATGGATGATTAATTAATAACGTAAGCTAATTTTATCTTGGATTAGATTCTAAATAATAGCCATTATTTGGGGATTCCTGAGTAATGGCTATTGGAAATTAAAATTAATTATAATTTCAAGTAATAAACCATTAAAAATGAATGTATTGAGTTAAAAATTCAAGTTTTAAACTCTTAAACCTATGATAAACAAATACCTAACTCTAAAAGTTTTTTTTGCAATTCTAATTTTCATTAATTCAAGTCTCGTTTACTCACAAAATGCACTCAGGTCAGGTGATGGCTGGGGAGCAGGGTGGTCGAATAACGACTTTTTTTCTGCTACTGGTTTCGGTAATACTTTTGGTAAAACTTATCAAAATACGAGTGGTGCAGGAAATAGATATTTTAGACTTTTTACGAGTTGGAATAGCCAGAATAGAGAGCATGGGCCAAGCGGAGCAAATGATATTCAAGTTTCGATTGGTTCGCCAATCAATCTCGAAACAGGAAGCTCAAAAGCATACTTCATCAACGTTGCCAATTCGACCAATAACTATGTCTTTCGCACACCCAATGGAGATGGTATTTCAAATACGCCAAGATTAGTAGTATTTGAGATTCAAGGTAGCGTAGGGGCAATTAATTCTGTATCACAGTTGCCAACAGCTTCTAATGTAAAATCTTGTAATGCAGTTACGATTACTGCCAACACGGGTACAAACCTTCCTACTGGTCAAGGGGTTTATTTGAGGTATGCAATCAGTAGCAACTTTGCTAATTCGGTAGTCGTTCAGATGAACAATGGTTCAACGGGCAATTATTCAGGAACTATTCCAGCCCAGTCGCCCGGTACAACAGTTTATTATTATTTATTTACGTCGGGTTCGGGTTTAACAATTTCACCAACTGATAGTGATTGGTTTACCATCAATGGAAATAACAACAATGGTTCTAACTACAGCTATTCGGTAGGTACTCCAAACTTAACTGCATCAATTACAAATAATTCTCCAACTGTTTGTACGGGTGGGGCTATTAATTTGAACAGCAACACTGCTGTATCTTATGCTTGGACTGGTCCAAATTCGTTTACTTCATCAAGTCAAAATGTAATTAAACAATGGTGGAAACTACACTTTAACTGTTTCAGACGGTTACGGCTGTTCGGCTACCGCCACGACGGAGGTAGTTGTCAATTCAAATCCAAGCCCGACGGCAGGTAGCAACTCACCAATTTGTGTAGGTAAAACAATAAACCTAACGAGTAATTCGGCCAGTGGGAATGTTTGGAGTGGTCCAAATTCGTTCAGTTCCACTGTCCAAAATCCAGTAATTAATTCGACAAGCAGTCAAAATTCAGGGATTTATACTTTGACAGTTACGGATGCGAATGGCTGTTCGGC
>JALOLV010000072.1 GCA_025455785.1 Spirosomataceae bacterium
TCTTTTTTGCATTGCTTGCAAGAATCGTCATAGCTAATCCGCTTGGCATTTTGTTACGGAGATTGTCACACCATGATTTTAGATACTTAACTATTTTTAGAAGTTGACCATTTGAATCTTTTTGATTATTAAACCAATCAACTAACGCTTTAGGGTCACTATCCTCCCAGCCTGTATTTTTAACAGCTAATTGATACTCTTGATTGTCAATTTTGTAATAAACTGGCATATCAATCTCGTAATCCCCTTTAAAAATATTTCTAATACATTTCTTTCGATGTTCTGGCGATGTTTCTGTATAGCCGTCCACAGCATCTTTTACCCAAGTCTGTAAAGTTGTTGCTGTTACGTCAGGGCTTCTAAAAAAATATATACCATCGTCTAAATCACAAATGTCATCTTTTGTACGGATGCCACTTTTCATTTTATACGAACCTTGAATATAAAATTTAGGAACATATTCTGGATGATGCTCTTTAAAGTGTTTACGAATTCTTGTCCTTAGTTCGTCTTTTGATTTCTTCATCTTATCTTTCTTACTTTTCGTAAGAGAAATATCTTGATGGAATGTTTGAAATAAATCATTGCAGTTTGCCATTATATTCTATTATTAATTTTTAAAGTTTTTAACAAGTACTCCACCGATTACTAAAAAGGTTAAACCAATACCCCAACTTACTTGTGTACTTATTGCTGTTCCCTTTGTTACTTCATTCGCAAAATGCTCACAGTTGTAGTTTATTAAATCATATTTTTTACCAACTTTTCCTAATGCGAAATTCACCGATTTTTCTCTCTGAAGAATATCTTTACTCGTAGATTCGACCTTTATGGCGTTTGAATCATGAAAAAACTCATCGCTTGTAATAATCTGAACCCCCTTCTCTAAATTGTTTTCAGCGAAAAGGTGCTTTCCTTGTATATCAGTGCCTAAATAAACAGCATAATGTCTAATGAAGAAAACACCTCTTTTTAATCGAGAAACTTTATCTCCCTTTTTAATTCCATAATGTTCAATCAGATAATTCATAGATAATATTTTATTAAATTTTATAGTACAAACATAAAAACAAAAATCGGACAAATAAAATATTTTATTCTATTTCGTCCGAAATATTTTATAGTTGCCTGATAATGAGCTATCTTTGCTCCAATAAATCGTAAGTAAATTACATTCAAGCACTAAGTGATTTATCATTCATTAGATTTTGTTAAGTTAAATCTTGGATATTTTATTACTTTTGTTTCCGATTCATCTCCTATAATTATTGTAACCAATATCATGATATGACTATCTCAATATTTGCTACTCGTTTACTATCTGCAAGAAAAGCAAAGGGTATGTCCTTACAAAAACTCGCTGATGTTTTGGGGGGGGAATATAATAAGCAATTATTAAATCGCTTCGAGAAGGGAATCCAAAAACCGAATAGTACCCAGTTAATTGATATTAGTAAGATATTAAATATTAATTCCGATTATTTTTCTAAGCCTGTCAGGTTTGAATTAGGTGAAGTAGATTTTCGTAAAACTCTAAAACTTAACAAAACTAATCAAGAAAGAATAAAAGAGGTTGCAACAGATTACTTAGAAAGATATATAGAATTAGAAGAAGCACTTGGTATCCCTTCAAGTCTAAAATTTACACCTCAAAGTGTTTCAGTCAACTTTGATTCAATTGAAACAGTTGCCGAAAAATTGAGAAAAGAGATTTGGCAAATAGGTTTCGAGCCGTTAGCAAGCATTGTGAATATTCTGGAAGAACACGGTATTAAGGTATTTGCTATTGATAATCTTGATGGCGAACCCTTACCAGATAGCTTCTCAGGTTTTTCTAAAATTGTAAAGGAAAACATCGGTTTTATTGTATTTAATAACCATTCAACGATTCCTCTTGTTAGGCGTCGCTTTACATTATTGCACGAATTTGCACATTTGTATTTGAACCTGAAAGGCCTTGAACATAAACAGGCAGAAAGGCTTTGTAATGCTTTTGCTGGAGCTGTATTGATACCTAAACAAACCTTAATTGAAACGTTTGGGAGTTTTCGCACAAATTTTCTGACAAACGAACTTTTATTATTCAAGAAAAAATTTGGTGCTTCTTTATCGGCAATTATGTACAGAAATAAAGAAGTAGGAATTGTGTCAGAATCTTATTTGAAGTATTTTATGATTGAATACAATCAAAAATGGAGAAACTTAGAAAGAAATGGGTATGAAGGACAGGAAAGTTCTGATAGATTTTTACAGCTTTTATTACGTGCATTAGCACAAGATGTGATTTCAGAAAGCAAAGCTGCTTCTCTCAATAATATGAAGGTTGCCGAATTTCATACCTTTTTAGAAAGAATGTTCGATGAAAATAGCCATAACTGATACAAATATCTTTATTGATTGCATCAAAATTGGTTTTTTAGAGTATCTTTTTGAGATTGATTATGAAATTCACACGACAGAGTTTGTATTAAACGAGTTCCACGAACATCAAAAACAAATTCTTGACAAGTTCATACAATCAGGAAATCTATTAGTTAAAACATTTGATGCTGACGAATTAGAAACTCTTATTAATTTGGACGTACCTTCGGGTCTATCTTCAATTGACAAGGGTGTATTTTATTTTGCAACTTTAAATGAAAAGTATGAGGTTTTTACTAATGATGGATTATTACGAAAAACTTGTCAAAAAAACGGTATTCAAATACACGGAATTATTTGGATTTTTGATAAACTAATAGAGAAAAAAAAGGTAACTCCCCCGCAAGCCATACAAGCGTTAGAGAAATTAATAAGGGGTTATCATCGCTTGCCATTAGATGAATGCAGAAAAAGGTTTAACGATTGGAGAGCGATAATTTAGTTTTTTTAGGGAGCAAAATTGGTGCAATTATTCTATAGCCTTTTTCAAAAAAAGGGAAATCCCCTTTCTTTTCATCTTCTGAAAACATGACCGTTATACTCAACAAAGTCTCCAATGAATAAGTCATGTGCATAAGCCTTATAATCAAAGTAGTTTTGTAGATGTTGTGGCATTTCATTCAAAATTCCATGCTCTTCTATGTATTGATAGGTAAATTCTAACTCTGCTCCTTCTGAGCCATCGTAATAGCCTTGATACTCATCTCTAAATTCTTGCATCAATTCATCAAAATCCGTATCCTTATTGATGTCTTTATCTCCAATGAATAAGCCTAAAGCCTCGATTGTTTCGTCTTCCATATCCTTGATGGCCTCGATGTAATCGAATAATTTATCGCTTATTGAGCATTCAGAAATCAACTTTTTAGGAATATTTTCATAATCTTGAAACATAAACTCTGGGTCTTCTTCATCGCTGTGCAGCTCTTTGCAATACTCAAAGAAATCATCTTTTGTATCATAAATTTCTAAATCGACCCATTCGCCAAAGATTGAGCCATTATTGTATTTAGCGTAAGTACCAACATAGATTTGAGGTGTTTGTGAAGTTTTCATTGTAATAAATAATTAAAATTTAGTAGCCCGGCACTCGCACGAGCAATCGCCGATTCCAACACGAGAATAGAATGATAGGGTGAAACCCCTCGATTGCAAGCCCATTTGATGGTTTACGGTGCGTTGGGTTATGTGAAGAGCTAAAAAATCAAATGACGTATGTAGGCTTGCAGTTGTCAGGCTATTTCTCGTAATTTTCGATGCACAGTGTGAAAAAATGTGCGTGGGGAAAACGTAATGCAGACCGCTTCCCGCTGGTGCGTAGTAAAAAGGCTCTTTGACAGTTTGCTTTTTCTGCAAGCTGGCAATGTGCCGTTTGTGCGGGTAGGCTCAGTGATTTGTGAGTTTGGAGAGAGTAACTTTTACCCAATCGGTTTGGCGGTGGTTCGGCACACCGATTGGGTAAGGGTTACGGTGGTGGATTAAATCCCATTGAGGTAGATTAATTCTTTTTGATATTTCTTTTATTATTTACCAGAAATGTTAAAATCGAATATTCTGAATAGTCCTCTCCATTCTTCTGGGAATGGTTCATTTTTATAAAACGATTGAGCTAAAAACTTTAATAAACCTAACTTTTGTTCTTCAGTTTTGAACTTATGATTATCTAAAGGATTATTCATTATTTCCTTTCTAAATTCTTCAAAATCTTCTGGAAGTTTAATTCCACAATCTACCCAATATTCGTTGTCAAGGTGTTTGGAAAAAAATCTAACTTCAAAGTCTGATATTGCATTAAAGTGTGGATAGGCAATTTGCATATTTACTCTTTTATAAAAAATCTCTCTAAAATTGTAATAAATATCTTCTAATTTAAGCAGGGCAGTCAATTCAAACAATATAGGCAGTAATAAGGATGATTTATCACTATAATTAAAGGGCTTCATACCTGTTGCTTCAAATTCTATCAATGGCTCTATCTGCTGATTACAGTATGGCATTGTGTCTTTCGACATCAATCGGTAATGTATCTGGGTGAAACAATCAAATAAATATTTTGATAAGAATGTATAATCTTCTTGACTAAATTTTGGATTTTGATAGGTAAAAAAGAAAAAGAGATGTAAAATTGGAATCAAATGATTGTCTAAAATTGGACGACAAAGACCATCTTCATTGTTTCGTACAATATCCTTTATCAATTCTTTTTGTTCTCTTATATACCTTGGATTTGTTTGAAACCCACCATCAACAAATAAATCGCTTAAAAGACAAAAATACATGAAGTCATCAATATACTCAAACGCTCTGAGCGGATAACCGATTGGTTCAAAAGAAAATCCTTCATTTGAAAAAAGCCCGTTTGGATAACGAGCAAAATTTAGGGTTTTATTAAAATATTCAACATAAAAATTGAATTGTGTTCTTAAAACTTTTAAAAATTCAGTTTGATAACTGGGTTTTTTTTCCGATTTCTCGCTTAAAATAAAAGCCCAAGTATTAAGCACCAAGTACGAGATAGCATATTTTGCAGGATAAAGATTGCCACTGGCTCTACAATAATGCCATATTATTAAAGCTATTAAATTGATAGTTGAGAATAGTTTTTTTAGCTTTCTTGGATTTGGTTTTTGTTTGTATTGGTTAATTATTTCAACAAGTAGTTTTTTTAAATCATCAAAGTCATAATCTGGAACATCAAGAAAAATAAGGATTCGCTTAAATAATTTTGCTGTTTCGGGTTCTGTCAGCAGGTATTCTCCAAATAAATACTTATAAAATAAATCAGTCAATTTAAAGATGTCCCAATCTTCAAATTCATTGTCTTTAAAATTCTTTCCTATAAAACCATTAAAATGATGCTTGAAATTTTCTTTTACAACACCGTTATGGACAAGTATGTACTTAATGGGAAGTTTCTCAAAATTTGGTAATCCTTTATGAATATATGGAGCATCTATTGATTCGATTAAAGACTCCCGAATCCCATCTTTTTTTGTGAATGTAGTCTGGTTTACATCCCTATCAGCATAACCTTTGACTTCAAAATACCATCTGTATTTTACCCCGTTTTCTGCTTTCCCAACCGCCACGACATCTTTCCCATATTGCGATTGCCCCTTAGACGCTTTTGGATTCGCAACTACTTGAAAATCCATTACTTCCAAAAGTATCGTGAAGATTTTGTCTAATTCCCCATCTTCTTTTAGGTTCTCTAAATATTCTCTAACAAAAATTTTTTCAACCATGAGTCTAATAGTTCTTTGTCTGATAAGTTATGTGAAAAAAAAGCACCTATTTCAATATTCTCTCTATCTGGATTGATAAATGTCCATGCTGGTATTAATGCCGAACTCTGAAAGTGTTGCATTTGTTGTATTGGACTATCTTTATTCATTCTCCATCCTCCTCCTTTCATGACTAACACTGTCTCACCACCTAAAACGCCAATGATTGTATCATTCTTAATCCCATCTTGTAAAGTTTTACTCCATTTTTTATTAAAATATTCGTGAAATAATTTGAAATATCTGTGATGGGTATTTGTAGGTGAGAACTCCTTAATTTCCTTCTTTTTTTTGCGATAAATAATGAAACTTTCTTCGTTTTTTCTGAATACTTCTATAAATATTTCTTTTTCATGATTTTCTGTTAACTCCTCTTCGAGCAACGCTAAAATACCATCTTCTTTGTTAAATTTGTCGAAAATTACCCCAACGATTAACTTTTGAACCTCTGTATTCGGGTGATATAAAAGTGTTATGACTGTACGAAGTGCCTCTTTAAAACTACCCGTGTGCATCATTGAAATAGATAGTATTAGTATCTGTAATTCTTTAACAGATAATACATTTAACTTTTCTCCAAACTTAGTATTAGGGTGTTCTTCTTGAAGAACCTTCATTACTTGCCATCCCAAATGTCGTATCTTGCCTTCAACATCTGACAGGCACCTGATTAAAAAATCAAGTGTATCATCAAGTGATTTTCTGACATGATTTTTGATTGAGTAATCTAAAATTTGTTCTTTGATATACCCAGTTTTCTCCACAAAAATTCTTAGAAATTCAAAAAAGAGCTTTGAGTTAGTTATTTTATAATTTAATATCCCATCAAATACGTTGTAATTGTGATTTACCTTTTCATATAGTTTTGGGGAGTGTGCAGGGTTGTCTAAAAAAATAGTTAATGATTGGATAATTAGTTCTTGTGATACATTTGTATAATTTAGTTGATGTAAAACTGACGCTGAAAGATTCTCATTTTTAGAGTTAAGAAAATCTTTTAACCTTGAAAAGCAAGGGTTAATATACTCAGTATTGGTGCTTTTTTCTATTAAATTTGCATAGAAAGCAACTAATTCTATTTGATTTCTTTCATTTTTGATTGAAGCTTCTGCAAATGAGGTTAGTTGATTAAATTCTATTGAGTTTTTAAAAGTGATTTGAGAAATAGCATTGATAATCAGGTACTGTTTATTTTCATCTTCATAAAATGTGTTTAGTTTATCAAGGCTTGTAATACCATTTTCTCGGCAAATTCCGACCATTATTAATCGGTAGATATTTTCATAAGGCTCAATTTGTCCTCCGAAGTTTGTTTCAATGAAAGTAATGGCATTTTGCGTAAAGTTTTTAGCATAATTTAATACTTGATTGTAGTATTCCAGTTTTAAATCAAAACTTTTTGTCAGAATGTCATATACCTGTTTTTCATTAAATTTGAGTCTATCAATTAATTCTAACAAACCAATCAGTAAAAGTTTTTCTGGAGAATGTACCTCAGTTGGATTAATCTTCTCAGTTTGAATTTCATTACAATCAATTTTGAACTTGATTATTATGTAGGGTATAAAATGTTTCCCAATAAATTCAGTCTTGGAATACCAGTTTTCTTTATCAAAACTAAAAAAATCATAGCAATAACTAAAAAAGTCAATACATGACTTGTAATCTTGAATCCTTATTTTACTTAATTCAGAAAGTTCCTCGTAAAGACTTTCCAAAAGTACATCAGTTGGCTTTGCATCATAATAGATAATATTGCCTCGTCTATATGCTTCTTGTACGTCAAAATTTGCAAGATTTTTAAGTATTTCATTCGATAATTGAAAGTTTTTGTTTACCAGAATAAGTCTTGCAAGCTCTTTTTTATTCATCTCCATAACGCTTATTTTGTGGTCTATTTCTTAAAAATATTCTTACGATGCCATCGTATATTCTCAATATCGGGTTGAGATTTATCTCCAAATGGAAGCAATATCTTTCGGCTTTTAAGTTTTGATAAACTGTATGGATTTTCTACATTTTCCATGATTGCAGGCGAAACCATGATTTTTAATTCATCATCTAAACTTAGAAGACCTTTGTCAAATGCAGTGTGTAAATTAGGACAAAGTGCCAGTCCATTTGTTACCTTATCGTTTCTTGAAACACTAAAAGGAACGATGTGAGCTGCTTCTATTAAGTCTTGTCCAAAGTCAGTAATAATTTTCATGCCTGACATACAGCAGGTTGATGAGTACACTAAACGTATCAGTTTCGGAAAGTATCCACTTCTGACAAAATTACTCTCTTCGTCAATTATCTCATATTTTATTGATTCTCTCTCATTCAGCATATAGCTGGTCAAGTCATTAATATATCCCTTCCCTAAGCTTTTGGCTTCTATATATTGTTTTTTCGTAGAATAAAAATACTGGTCTAAAATTGTGTTTTGAGCTGTATATCTAAATTCTTCGTTTTGAAGAAAATTATAAAAAGTATCATCAAATGAAGCAAACTCTACAACTTCCCTCAATGTATTTATGCTCTTGATATAATTTGTAATGACAAACCCATCATTTGTATGGAGTTTCCACAATTGTTTGTTATCAATTAATTCATTCTGTAAGTAGTAAAATGGCTGTGTGAAGTCTTGATTATGAAGGGTATTTACTAATAATTCCCAGTTTTCTTTAAAATGAGCAACGAAAACACTATCAATGTAAAACTTATTTTCCTTAAAGTATTTCTTCTCGATTAGCTCAATTACGGTTAAAATAAGAATAAGTTTATGTGGAGCATTTCCGTGTTTGGAACTCCCTTGTCTGATGGATTTTAGTTTTCTTATAAAACGATTTGCTTCAATCATTTTGTGCTGCCTTCCACCAATACCAAAAGGCATCGGGGTTTGTTTTTTTGAGTTTGTTTAGTTTTGTATTGTGTGGTTGTGTTATTGTCAAGTCTTTCAAATTGATTTTAATATCAAATTTATCAATATTGTTGGTGTTTTTAGCAATTAAACGGCTCAAATAAGCAATTTTCCCTGTACTTTGCAGAGCTTTCTCAAAAGTGTATATTTCAGAAATAATATACTGTTTGAGTTGATTAATGCCGTTCAGTAGGTCTTCAAACCTACAATTCCCATCTTGTCCACGTAGTGACATACATAGCACAGTCTGGTACATATCTTCCAGTACATCATTAGGCACAATATCAAGTTGGCGATATTTTGCTTCAATCTGAGCCAATTTTGTAAAAGTATTTCTGATGATTTCAATGTCAGAAACCTCCTCAAACAAATTGCTTATATCGAATAACTGCTTGATGATTTCCATGCTCTTGCTATCATTGCTTTTAAAGTATGGAATACCTGTTGTATTTGGTGCAAAAGCTGTCATTTTATCGCCCAAAATATCTTCAAATGAAGGAGTATTTATCATTAATGGCTCTCCGCTA
Source organism: Spirosomataceae bacterium (assembly GCA_025455785.1). Classification (GTDB taxonomy): domain Bacteria; phylum Bacteroidota; class Bacteroidia; order Cytophagales; family Spirosomataceae; genus JALOLV01. Next base: position 9,138 of record JALOLV010000072.1, read on the forward strand.
ATCTCGATAAATGGCGATTTTAATGGTGTTTCTATTACCTTTTGATAGGGGTTCTCTTCAAAAAGTATATCAAGCATTATATAATCCTCTTTTCTATTCGTCAAATAAATAGGCTCATAATAAAACTTATAATGACCTTTCTGTATGCTCGAATTTGTTATTCGATTTTGTCCTTCCAATCTTGTAAAACCTTGCGGAATCACTATTTCTGCTAAAGTTTCATTTAGATTCTGAGGAATTTCTTCAATAATTATGTCAATATCTATTGATAATCTTTTGGGTTTGTCTTGTTGCATCAGCATCAAAGCTGTTCCTCCTTTAAAAATAAAATTGAGGTTGCTTTTCTTCAATCCTTCCAAAAGTACCAATGCTCTGATGGTCTTTTCAGTTAATGATGTATCAGATTTTGGGAATGTCTTAGCCGTTTTACTAATCCAATCTAATGAAAGCGTTGTATTTTTATCAATCATTTTATTTTTCGATGTATTCCTGTGCAATTACCGACTGGAATTTTTGTTCGATAAATTCACGCTTTTTTCTTCTTCCTGCATATCTCAGCAGGGTATTTTTATTGATGATATATTTTGTATTTGCTTCATGAATAATTCGTGAACGCTCGCTCTGAAATGTTTGATAAAGTTTATCATCAGTCAGAATATCAACCAAAACCTTTTCGATTGTAATGGTTTCAATACCATCAATCACTTGTGTTGGAGCTTCTGAAACCAATGAGACAATCACGATAGCTTCATCTAATGCCGAAATATAGAAGTCAATTTCCTTATCAGTGGGAGTTAGAAACACATTGCTGTATTTATCTCTCAACAAATCAAAAACAGCCTCTACTCCAACTCGTTCAACTTCTACCATTATCATAAACTTTCCGACTTGATGCCTCGTAAACTCATTAAGAATGGATGTTCGCCAGACACAAATGTTTAGATAAGGTTTGTTGGTTTTTATTGTGTTAAAGATTTTCTTTTCCTTGGGTGTTAGGTCGGGAATATAGCTTGTGCGATTTTTTCGGATACTGTATTTTTTATACCCTGTGCGTTCGAGCAAGCCTTCTTTTACAAGTTTGTATCTCAGATAACTAAGTTTCTCATTGTTAATTTTGAATCTTTCAATCAAAAACTTATCAATATCAGCCATTGCTACTTCTGTTTGAGTAGCAAATAGAGGGGCTAAATCTTGATTATGTATTTGGTATTGAGTCATAGTAAAGAATAGTATCCAAAATTAAGTACAAATATAATAATTAAAAAATTGGCTACAAATAAATTTTAGTGCCGATAATTTTATTAGGGTAATGCAATAAATTTGAGTAATAATTATGTAGAAATATTAATGGCCATGCAGACAAATATATTATCTTTACATCAAAGTTGTAGGAATACAGAATTGCCTTGTACGTGTGATTATACGTCAAGGCTTTTTTATTTCTGCAATGATTCTTTTCAATTCCTCATTTTCATTCACATAGTGCTGCAATTGCCCTTTCAGATAGGCAACTTGCGAAAGCAAGGCATCAACGGTACGGTCTTCTTCATTCCACGGTGCCGCCTCGTTTAAATTTTTTGCTTGATTGGCATAGCCACGGCAAGTGGAACTACAATATTTTGCAGTCGAGCGATTGGCAAAGTAAACAGTACCACAGTACAAACAAGTTTTTTCAAAAACTTTAGCGTTATATTTGAACTTACTACGGTCGAGAGTAGGCATATATGTATATGTTTTAGTAGTACAAATATAAAAATAA
>JALOLV010000436.1 GCA_025455785.1 Spirosomataceae bacterium
TTTCTTCAAATCATCGAATTGCAAGGCTTCTTTAATGGTTGCTCCAACCTCTTGGGCCAATAATTGAGAGGCTTTTCCGCCATTCATAGGTACTTTTCGGCCCAATAAATCTTGCGACTGAATACCCGTCGTACCTTCGTAGATAGGTGTAATCCTAATATCTCGGTAATACTGCTCAGCCGGAAAATCTTCGGTAAAGCCGTATCCTCCAAAACACTGCAAGGCATCGCTCGTGACACGCATACCGGCCTCGCAAGGGTAGGTCTTGGCAATTGGTGTGAGCAACTCCAACAAAAGATGATATTTCTGGCGTTCGTCATCGTCGGTCGTGGCGTGAGCAATATCAAAATATTTAGAGACCTCGGCCAAAAGTGATAAACTACCCTCAACGGCCGCCTTTTGCGAAAGCAGCATACGTTTTACGTCGGGGTGTTGAATAATCGGAATTTGCGGAGAATCTAATGCCGATTTCTGATTAAGGCGACGACTTTGTGGACGTTCTTTAGCATATTCTAAGGCTGCATAGTAGGCGGCCGATGAGATAGATGCACCAGTGATGCCAACCCCGATACGAGCCTCGTTCATCATCTGGAACATATAATTGAGTCCTTTGTGTGGCTCGCCTACCAGATACCCTACACATCCATCGTTTTTATCGCCAAAACCCAAGTGCATGGCTGGCACGCCTTTTTGCCCGAGTTTATGATAAATTCCCATTGAGGTTACATCATTATCAGTACCGTCTAAGCGGATTTTCGGAACTACAAATAGCGAAATCCCCTTTGTTCCTTTCGGAGCACCCTTGATACGTGCCAATAGTAGATGTATAACGTTATCGGCCATGTCGCCATCGCCGCCCGATATAAATACTTTTTGTCCACGAATCTTGTAAGTTCCATCTTCGAGTGGCTCGGCAGACGAAACCACATCCGATAGCGAACTACCCGCCTGCGGCTCGGTCAAGCACATTGTTCCTTGCCATTTGCCCGAAAGCATATTGGCTACGTAAGCCTCTTTGAGTTCGTCCGAACCAAAATTCGTAATCAAACGAGCCGCTCCCGAGGTCAGCCCCGTAAACATCATACCGTTGTTGGCAGCCATGATGATATGACCCATCATGCTTGTAACAATAACGGGCAATTGAGCCCCACCGTATTCGTAGCTAAAATCAGCCCCGATGATTCCTGACTCACCCATCGCTTTTAGGTACTCTTTTATCATCGGGTGTACGGTTACTTTACCATCACGAAGTTCGGGCTGATTTTTATCAACGTCTTTTAGATACGGGAACATCAAATTATCAGCAATTTGTGTTGCCGCATCGAGTGTCATATCGAATGTCTCACGGTTATGGTCGGCGTAGTAAGGATACTCATTGAGTTCTTCGGCCTTGTGTACTTCGTACAATAAAAAATTTATATTTCGGCGGCTGTGATATTGTTTTGCCATAGGTTTTGAGTTTTTATTGATGGTTATTGTTGATATTTTAAGTTTTATGAGTAGATAACTTTTGTATGAATAATTGATTTTTGCTGTATAAACCTTCAAGTAAATAAATATACATAAAATAAGCAATGAAACGTAATCTAAACTTTATAAGGCAAAGAATTGTTTGTTTTGTAATATTGCAAATTATTCATCAAATCCTATTCATCATGGCATTACAAGTAGGCGATAAGGCCCCTGCGTTCAAATTATTCAATACAGACAAAAAAGAGGTTTCTCTCGAAGATTTCAAAGGCAAAAACCTTGTGATTCAGTTTTTTCCTGCTGCGTTTACGGGAGTTTGTACCAATCAGATGTGCGAAATGCGTGATAGCATGGCACGTTACAACTCACTCAACGCTGAGGTTGTGGGGGTTTCGGTAGATATGCCTTTTACGTTGGGTCAATTCAAAGCGGCTCAAGACCTCAACTTCGATTTGCTTTCTGACTTCAACAAAAACATGATTAAAGATTACGGGGTTTACCGCGAAAACTTCGTCTTTGGCTTGATTGGTGTTGCCAATCGTGCGGCTTTTGTAGTAGATGGCGAAGGCACAATCAGATACGCCGAGGTGCTTGATAACCCGGGTAATTTGCCAAATTTTGCGGCGATGAACGAAGTAATCAGCTCTTTGTAAGAATAACATTTAGCCCGAACGGAGTAAGTTGAACAAGACTTATTCCGTTTATTATTTTAAGCGGTATATTTGAAAAACAATTCGCACATTCACTCATTTTCCAATTCACTAATTTATAAAATCCGTGACCGAAGAAAAAATTTTAAGTCAAAACCAAGCAAAAGAAAAAGTTACCCAGTGGCAATCTGAAGGACAGAAAATCGTTTTTACGAATGGATGCTTCGATATTGTGCATCTTGGGCATATTGATTACCTCGAAAAAGCCCGAAATCTGGGCGATAAATTAGTTTTAGGGTTAAATACCGATGCGTCGGTCAATCGCCTCAAAGGGCCAACCCGACCAGTTGTAAACGAATACGCTCGTAGCCGAATGATGGCAGCTTTTGAGTTTGTCGATGCTGTCATTTTGTTCGACGAACCTACACCAAAAGAGTTAATCGAGACAATTTGTCCTGATATTTTGGTCAAAGGCGACGATTATTCAGTCGAAAATATTGTTGGAGCAGATTTTGTAATGGGTCGTGGAGGAGAGGTGAAGACCATTCCGTTGGTGAAAGGATATTCAACAACATCACTTATAGAAAAAATTAAAAAATTATGATACTTCTTATCGGACTCGTTTTTATGGGACTCAGCTGGTGGGTTTCGTCAAAACTTAAAAGCAAATTTCATCAGTATTCGCAAATCCGTCTGATGAATGGCATGACTGGTGCAGAAATCGCACGTAGAATGCTCAATGACAATGGTATTTATGATGTAAAAATCACACAAGTAGATGG
>JALOLV010000437.1 GCA_025455785.1 Spirosomataceae bacterium
ACCAAAAGACCCCGCCATACCGCAGCATCCGCTCGGTATCATGTGTACTTCGTAATTGCTTGGGAATGAGAGGATTTTCTTGCTCGGGGTCATCGAAGATAAAGCCTTTTGGTGGCAGTGTCCGTGTACTTTTATCAATCGTTTTTCGGTTGTAAATACTGATTTATTAATGGCCTTACTATCAATTTCACGAGCCAGCCATTCTTCAAAAAGAAATGTGTTTTTGGCAATATTTTCGGCAGCAGTTTTGAGATTCTGCGGGACAAGTTCCAAATACTCATCTCGCAAAGTCAATATCGCCGAAGGCTCAATACCGATAATTGGGGTTTCGTTGGTTACAAGATTCTGGAGTAATTCTACATTTTTTATCGCAATTTTTTGAGCTTCTCTCACAAAACCTTTTGATAAATACGTTCGCCCCGACTCGATGTGATTCGGTACAATTACCTCATAACCAAGCTTTTCTAAAAGTAAAATGAGTTTTTTACCGACCTCTACATCATTGTAGTTAGTAAATTCATCAAGAAATAAGTTTACCATTTTACCCCTGACAGGGTTTAGAACGCCAGACGGCAAGTCCCTGTCAGGGGTAGATTCATCTTGGTTTTGGTGTTTTTGATTTCTTGTTTCAAACCAATTTCTTAATGTTTGGCTCGATAACGTCGGCATGGTGCGGTCGGGATGAAACCCCACGATTTTATTGAAATTACGGCGTAGCACCTCATTTTTTACGATAAAATTATAGGCAAACGGAGCGATTGAGGCCAATTTCATTTGTTTTGTGAAATTCGCAATTAGCTTCGCTCTGAACGGAACACCCTTTTCGTCGTAATATTTTTGGGTGAATTCTGCCTTCATTTTGGCAATATCTACACTCGACGGACATTCCGACTTGCAGGCTTTGCACGAAAGGCAAAGGTCGAGGACTTCTTTCACCTCCCCCCCAGCCCCTCTCCCGCTGGAGAGGGGGGTAAAATCAGTAAAATAATGCCTCAAGATATTAGCTCTTGCACGGGTGGTATCTCGCTCCGAACGAGTCGCCATATAGCTCGGACACATCGTTCCGCCCGTTACTTCGGTTTTGCGGCAATCGCCTGAGCCACTACATTTTTCGGCCAGTCTCAAGATACTCTCTTGCTTCGAGAAATCGAAAATAGTATCAATTTGAGGCGTAGGTTTGTCTTGTTCAAATCGCAAGAACTCATTCATCGGAGGGGTTTCGGTGATTTTCCCTCGATTAAAAACTCCTTTTGGGTCAAATAGCCGCTTTACTTGTTTGAATAATTCGTAGTTTTTATCACCCATCATAAACGGGATGAACTCTCCACGCAAACGCCCATCGCCATGCTCGCCCGAGAGCGAACCACCGTATTTTTTGACCAAAGCGGCAGTTTCGGCCAATACTGTTCTGAATACCGCTTTGCCTTCGCTCGTTTTAAGGTTAATCATCGGCTCGACGTGCAACTCACCAGCCCCAGCATGGGCATACATTGAGTATTGCAGCTTGTGTTTTTGCAGTAAAGCCTCTAATTCTTGGATATACTCGGGTAAATCTTGCGGAGCCACCGCACAATCTTCTATCAAGTTTACGGGTTGAGTATCGCCCGGTAGATTTCGGAGCAATCCCAATCCTGCCTTGCGGACTTCCCAAGCCTTTTTGCTGTCTTCGCCAAATAAAATAGGGTAGGTATAGCCCAGATTTTTGGCTTTTAGGGCTTCAATTAATTTATCGCATTTTGCTTGAAGTCCTGCTTGGGTTTCATCAAAAAACTCGACCATCAAAATCGCTTTGGGTTCGCCTTCGATAAAAAATCGGTTTTTTTTCGAGAGCTATCAGATTGGCTCTGAGCGATTCATCGAGGGTTTGGGTGTGTATCGCCACCATACCCACATGGCTTGGGGGTAAATCGAGCAATTTGAGTTTGGCTTCGGTTACGAAACAGAGCGTACCTTCTGAACCTGCAATGAGTTTACAGAGGTTGAACCCCACCCCCGACCCATCCCCCAAAATGGAGGGGAGGTCTTTGAGCAAAGCATCCAAAGCGTAGCCTGTGTTTCGCCTCAAAACATTTTTATTTGGGAATCCCGTTTCAATGGCTTTTTGGTTTTCGGGATTTTGCAGAATTTGGGTTAATTCTTGGTAGATTCGCCCTTCAAATGATTTTTTCTGGATATTCTCTCCAAATGAATCTTTGCTTAATTCTTTGATTTCTATCTCGCTACCATCCGATAGTAAACCCTTGATTTCGAGTAGATTATCACGAGTCGCACCCCAAACGATTGAGTGTAAGCCACAGGAATTATTACCAATCATACCGCCAATCATGGCTCGGTTTGAGGTCGAGGTCTCTGGCCCAAACATCAATCCGTAGGGTTTTAGATACGCATTCAAATCATCCCGAATCACTCCGGGTTGTACTCTTACCCATTTTTCTTGGGTGTTTACTTCAAGAATTTTGGTAAAATATTTAGAAATATCTACTACAATACCGCTGCCCACAACTTGCCCGGCCAGTGAGGTTCCGGCCGCTCTCGGAATCAACGTAATTTGCTTTTCGTTGGCAATTTTTATCAATTTCTTGATGTCTTCAACCGTCTTCGGAATCGCCACGGCAGTAGGTTTTTCTTGATAAACCGATGCGTCGGTCGAGTAAAGTAACTTGATTGCCTTCTCTTGCGTTGATTCGCCGTAGTAAAATTCGCCCTCTAATTGCAGTTCCATTTCTGTAAATTATCAATGAAGTAATGAGGCTTCAAAATTGATAATTTGAAGGCAATAAACCAAGTAATCCAAAACCACAATCACCATAAAACGAAATTATTTATCAGAAACTTCTGTTGTCTAAAATAAGATAATTTGTCTTTGAACTTAAACCAAAGATATGACATATAAAGAAAAACTACTACTTTTTGTGCTGGCATCGGTCAATTTTACACATATCATGGACTTCATGATTATGATGCCAATGGGTCCACAGTTGATGGATATTTTTGATATTTCGCCCCGTCAATTCGGTTTTGTGGTGTCGTCTTACAGTCTCAGTGCGGGTATTTCGGGTTTTTTGGCCGCCTTTTTTGTCGATAGATTCGACCGCAAAAAGGTTTTACTCTTTGCCTACATTGGTTTTACCATTGGCACATTTGCCTGTGCTTTTGCCCCGACTTATTTTCTGCTTTGTGCGGCAAGAGTCTTGGCGGGTTTGTTTGGCGGAATGATTGGTTCGCAAGTGCTTTCTATCGTGGCCGATACGTTTAGCTACGAACGCCGTGCCAGTGCGATGGGCTCGGTGATGATGGCGTTTTCGTTGGCATCGGTTATTGGTGTGCCTGCGGGACTGTATCTGGCTAATCATTTTAGTTGGCACGCACCGTTTCTGGTTGTGGGCGGATTAGGCGTTTTGGTTATTTTTATGATTATCAGATTTGTTCCGATACTTGATGGACATTTAAAAGGTAATGCAGAATCCAAAAATCCGATTCACGTCATTACCGACATTGCCAAAAACTCAAATCAGATGAGGGCTTTGGGGCTGAGTGTCATTATTATGTTGGGGCATTTTAGTATTATTCCGTTTATTTCGCCATCGTTGGTGGGTAATGCGGGGTTTAGTCAAGAAAATATCTACTTGATTTATTTGGTGGGCGGAGCAGTAACAATCGTTACAGCTCCTATAGTTGGTAAAATTGCCGATAAAAAAGGGAAATACCCCGTTTTTGTGGTTTTTGCCTTGCTCTCGCTAATACCTATTTGGTTGATTACCAACCTATTTGTAGTGCCGCTTTATGTGATTTTAGTGATTTCGGCCATATTTTTCATTTTCTCGAATGGTCGTTTGATTCCGACTCAGGCGATGGTTTCATCGGTTGTTACTCCGCAACAACGAGGAGGTTTCATGGCGATAAATTCGTCGGTACAACTTCTGGCTCAGGCGATTGCAACCAATATCGGCGGGCTCATCATTCATAAAACGGCTTCGGGCTACATCGAAAACTACCATTTTGTGGGTTATTTTGCCATTTTTATGATTGCGATAAGCATTTTTGTTGCAAAGTCAGTTAAGCAAGTTCAGTAAATAAAAAACCTCCAAAGTCTCGAAGACTTTGGAGGTTTGAGTTATACTTGACAAGTAAATTTACATTATACGTTGGCCGTCTCTTGTCTAAATACATGAATGTATTCAATCAAATCGGCTACTAAGCCCGTCCAGCCTGTTTGGTGAGCCGCACCAAGACCACTCCCGTTGTCTCCGTGGAAATATTCGTAGAATAAATAGTAATTCTTGAAATATTCATCCGAATCAAACTTCGAATAGCCATTCATCACTGGGCGGCGGTCTTCGTCGTTTTTCTTGAATATATTTATCAACCTCTCGGCAATCATCAAAGCGGCATCTTTAATCGTAACAATATTGCCCGAATCTGTCGGGTATTCTATCTCAAAATCATCACCGTAGTATTGATAAAACTTCAATAGCGAATCAATCAATAAGAAATTTATCGGAAACCAGATTGGGCCACGCCAGTTAGAATTGCCACCCATGATACTCAATTCATCCGAAAGAAACTCGGTTTCGTCGAACATTCTTTTCAAGACCATCTTCATTCGGTGTCCACGCAAGAGCGAAAGTAGGTGCGTGGCACCTTTGCCCGGCTCATGCCAACGAGAAATCAGCGATGCCAAATCGGGGCGATTATTGAGAATCCACTCGACACGCCGTTTAAAATCTGGTAGCCTTTCGAGCATTTCATCATCAATAACCTCTACTGCCGCCAACGGAATCAGCCCCACGATAGAACGAATCTTCATAAAAATCGTGTTGCCATCTGGTGCATGGAGCTTATCGTAGTAGAATTGGTCGGCTTCGTCCCAAAGACCCATTCTACTGTCTTTCATTGGGGTATTTACCGCCACCGAAATATGCAAGAAGTGTTCAAAGAATTTTGAGGCCATATCTTGATAAACGGGGCGTTCGAGGGCGATTTCGCACGAGATTCGGAGCATATTGAGG
>JALOLV010000073.1 GCA_025455785.1 Spirosomataceae bacterium
TGGGGTGATTCCGATGACGGATGAACCGACCGATGAGTTCCCGTCCGAAAGGGTTGTCAGAATCGGTACGGCGGGCGGATACACCAATCCATCGACAGGATATACCTTTAGCAATACCCAAAGGCGATTACAACAAATCGTAACACAATTAGAAAAAACGGGCAATCCGCAAATCAAAACATCTTGGTTTCAGAAAAGGCACTTGCTCTACGCAGCTATTTTATTAAATGTTTTGAAGAATAAACGCCATTCGGCCGCCGATGTCTTCGATAAATTATATTTACGCAACCCACCCAAACGAATTTTTAAGTTTTTAGATGGCGATACCAACTTCTTTGAGGAGTTGTTGTTGGTGATGAATAGCACCCCAGTTTCAAAATTTGCCGCAGCAGCAATCGACGTCATTTTTAACTCTAAAAAGTGATTATTTCTAAAAACGGCTTTTCACAAAGAAAAAAACACTATGTTGCTTCACTGTAAAAAACGCGTTTAGATAAAATTTCTATTTTTGAATTTTGACATAGATTTTTTATCTACCGATTTGCATAAAACTAAAAAAAACACCAATTTTGTATCAACATCAAGAGTTCCGAATACAGGAAACCAACCGAGTAAGCACTACGGTGGTCAAAAGGATGTGGGTCGCTCGCTGACCAAAATCGCTTTTATAAGTTTCGTCTTCGCACTCTTGGGGTCAATCAAATCATAAAAATTTTGAGTTTTTGAATAAAATGAATCGTTTTTAGGGTTCGTTCATTCACAAATTCGCTCATTTATTCATTAAAAACATGCCATATTTATTCACATCAGAATCGGTATCTGAAGGGCATCCAGATAAAGTAGCCGACCAAATTTCAGATGCTCTTATTGACAACTTCCTTGCATTCGACCCAAACAGTAAGGTTGCCTGCGAAACCCTCGTAACAACCGGACAGGTAGTTTTGGCGGGTGAGGTAAAAACCAATACTTATCTTGACGTTCAGAAGATTGCTCGTGAGGTAATCTCGAAAATCGGCTACACAAAGTCAGAGTACATGTTTGAGGCAAACTCTTGCGGTATTCTTTCGGCAATCCACGACCAGTCGGCCGATATTAACCAAGGCGTTGATAGAGCCGCTGCGACAGATTTTGAGTCTAAAGCTAACGCACAAGGTGCTGGCGACCAAGGTATGATGTTTGGTTATGCAACAACCGAGACCGACAACTATATGCCTTTGGCATTGGATTTGGCTCACAAAATTCTTCAAGAGCTTTCGTCAATCCGTCGTGAAGGCAAGCGTTTAAAATACCTTCGTCCTGATGCAAAATCTCAGGTAACGATTGAGTACGCCGATAACAATAAACCAGTTCGTATTGATACTATCGTGGTTTCGACTCAACACGATGATTTTGCCGATGACCAAACAATGCTTGATACTATCCGCAAAGACATCATTGGCTACGTGATTCCACGTGTGAAAGCTAAAATCAAGCCTTCGCTTCGTAAATTATTCAACGACCAAATCACGTATTACATCAACCCAACGGGTAAGTTTGTAATCGGTGGCCCACACGGTGATACTGGCTTGACGGGTCGTAAGATAATCGTTGATACCTATGGTGGTAAAGGTGCTCACGGTGGTGGTGCATTCTCGGGCAAAGACCCTTCAAAAGTTGACCGTTCGGCAGCTTATGCGACTCGCCATATCGCCAAAAACTTGGTGGCTGCGGGTGTTTGCGATGAAGTCTTGGTACAAGTTTCGTACGCAATCGGGGTTGCTAAACCATGTGGTATTTTTGTGAATACTTACGGAACAGCCAAAGTAAAAGGTGCTAACGGCAAGAAAATGAGCGACGGAGAGATTGCTCGTATCGTTGAGAGCGTGTTCGATATGCGTCCGTACGCAATCGAGCAACGTTTGAAACTCCGTAACCCAATCTACTCAGAAACAGCCGCTTACGGACACATGGGTCGTCAAAACGAAGTAGTTACAAAGACTTTCACAGGTACTGATGGTAGCAAAAAAGAAGTAGAAGTAGAGTTATTTACATGGGAAAAACTCGACTACGTAGATAAGGTAAAGGCTGCTTTCGGAATTTAATGCCGATAATCAGAACAATACCAAAATGATAATTATGCCCTAAGCGGTTTTACTGTTTAGGGCATATTTTTTGAGATAACCAATATTTTATAATTGAGTAAATTGTATCTTTGCACCGCACAAAACCCAAAAGGTATTCATTAAACAAACCACATGAAAAATTTTTTGTTACTGATTATTCTACTACCTGCTGTTTCATTAGCTCAAAAATCATTACTCCAGACACAATCTTTCAGAGCCACAATCCTACCACTCGGATTTATTAGCGAAACTCGGATTGGAACAAATCAAACGTTGGTATTAGAAACTGCTTTGGCTGGCTCAGTAAGACTTGCCGAAAGTAAAATCAACTATGTTGTAAAACCGATGATTGGAGCAGGAATCCGCCATTTTTATAATTTAGAAAGACGTGCCGCTTCGGGAAGAACTACCAAGTCAAACTCAGGAAATTACCTGAGTATCAATGCCTCATATCAGTTTCCGGCATTGATAAAAAGTAAAGAAACCTTACAGATAAATACACTTACAGCCTATGGTTTTTCGGCTTTGTGGGGAATACAACGCACTTATCGCAGTGGATTTTATCTCAATCTCGCTGTTGGCTACGGTGCTGATTTCGACAGCTACGAATGGAAAAGCGGCTTGGCTGGTGGCTTTGGTCTGGGCTTTACGCTCAAATAAACCAATTATCTGCCCGGTGGGCAATGAACTTTATAAAACACGTAGCTAATTGAGAAATTGGTGTAGTAGTACATATCGCCCTGCATTGTGGTAGTAGCAGGAAAGTTTGGTGTGCCTTTTACAATACCCGATGTATTTACATCTTTTATATAAAAGCCGTACCCGTCTAAGAAATCAGCATCGAATACTTTACGAGAACCAAATTCTATACCCCAATTCCATTTATTATTCCACTGCTTTTTGATTCCGAGACCAATCGACACTCCTCCCCAACTTTGAGCAAAGTTGGCACTCATCATATAGACTCCTCCACCAAAAACATAGGGTGTCCAATTATTTACGATTCTCGATGAAGTGGTTCTGAAATTCAGGAAGTTATATTCGATTTGAGCAGCCCCTTCAAAGAATGTTTTTTTGAATTCCCAATCTCTTTTTTGAAGAAATAAATCTTTAGAGACATTAGCATCTTTGGCACTAATCTGTCCGAACAGACCGCTAACCTTGGCCGAAACCGCACGTGAATGGTTGTATCTAAAAAAGAGATTGCCTCCGGGCCTTGCCTGAAAAGGTTTGAAAGATGGTGCCAAATCGCCTTTGTAATGGCAGAAACCTGCACCGCCTCCAATCTCGAATTTTTGTGCAATAGAGCTTGATAATGAAGCTATTACGAAGATAATTGAAAGTGTTTTTTTCACTTAATAGATAAATTAGTACAATGCAAGCCAAATAAATGGCTTGCATTGATGAAATGCCTTTATTTGATAGGTGGACATTTGATTTTGTTACTCAAAATATAATTAAGAGTTACCTGCACGGTTCCGTAATAATCCCAAGCTTTTGTACCACGGGTTCGGATAGGGGCAGTATCACCCACAACTACATTATTTAATGGCTGTAAACTACCTGAAACTAACCCAAAGATGGGTGCAACTTGGTTAAACCCCGGAATTCTGCTTTCGCCTGTACGTGCTTCGTAGTTTTCTCGGCTACGGTTTGTGAATACAGGGTCTGAGGCTGATGCCGAAGGGTAATTTCCGTTTCCTACATCATCCAAGTAGTCGAATGGTGTGATGCGTAGCCCAGCTTCGGCCGAAACATCCCATTTATCGTTTAACCGGTATTTTAATCCCAATGCCACAGGTGCCACTAACTGAATTGCTCCGTAAGGTTTTATCTGTCCAGAGGTTTTTAATGGTGCAAGAGCTGTATATTTTTTTATGTCTGGTTCGCCACTGGCTTTAGCGATAAGATTCCCCGACCCATCAGTAATCGTACCCCTTGCCATAGGGTTGTGTCCATAAAAACCGATTCCAACCATCACGTATGGGGTCAATTTTACTCTATTTTGAGGGCCTTTTCCGTATTGGTTCGATAAATTATAAATACCCGAAATAACAAACTCTTTAATATCATTTCTGAAATGTAAATTTCGGGCAAATTGCCCCGCAAATTTCTCTACTCCCCACTGAGTCGAAAATTTGTAGTCATCTCCTGAAATTCGGATATAACTAAATGCAAAACGAGCCGCAAAATTGGGTGTCAGATAGCGAGTATAGTTAACTGTCCCGTTCCAACGAGGTAATGTAATTGCTCCTAAATAAAAATATTTAAGCGGAGATAAATCGCCCCAATAATGAGAGCTTCCGCCACCGATACCAACCGAAGAATACTGATTTACTACATTGCGTTTACTGAAAATTCCCTGACTATAGCTTTTGTTTACTACCAATAGCAGTAGCAAAAGACTCATTAATTTGATGGTTCTCATACTTCTAAAAGTGTTTAGCGGGCGATATGCCTTAACGGTCTTGTGTTTAAACGGTTATTTTTGGACATTTATTATAAATTCTATTTAAAGCATCGAAAATAGAAGCCAAAAACGAACCTTTTTTAGTTTCGGGCATCTATCCCCCAATTCAATTTACTGCGAAGAATATTCAAGAACTCATCACCTTCCATCTTTACTAATTTTGCCTTGAAGTTCTCTTTTTTTACAACAATCTCGGCATCGGTATCATTGACGATTGTGGCACGTGAATCCATCGAAACCAAATAGTTATTGCTTCGAGATTCGACCTTAAACGAAATCGTGCTTTCATCCGAAACCACCAACGGACGCACAAACAGATTGTGCGGGCAGATTGGCGTGATGATAAAGTTTCGTGAATGTGGCATTACCAAAGGTCCACCGCAGCTCAGTGAGTATCCGGTCGAACCCGTAGCCGTCGAAACCATCAAGCCATCGGCCCAGTACGAATTCAGAAACTCTCCGTTGAGATACGCATGAATCACAATCATCGAAGACGTATCAGTTTTTGAAATCGCAATTTCATTTAGTGCAAAATTCATGCCTTGTTCAAAAAATGGCATATCCGAATCGGCATGAACCATGGTTCTTTCGTCAATTTCGTATTCGTTATTCATCAAAAGATAAATTGAACGCTGGATTTTTTGGGGCGATACACTTGCCAAAAAGCCAAGACGACCAAAATTGAAACCCAAAATCGGGAGTTCTCGCTCGCCAACGTGCGATAGCGTTTCGAGTAGGGTACCATCACCGCCCAAACTAAAAACTACATCGGCATCAAAGATTTCGCTGGGAGTTTCGTACTGTTGGAGGCATTTAAACTGAATATCGGCTTGTTGCAAAATCCTGCAAAATGACTCCGAAATCTGAATTTCTGTATTGTAAGTAGCTAATTCATCAAAAACCTGCTGGATGTACGGTTTGGCTTGTACATTGAATTTGCGACCGTGAATGGCGATTCTCATGAAGTTTGGAGTAAGTAAAGTACAAATTTAGTAGAATTACGTAATTTACGAATTACTGATTTGCGATTTACGAATGTTTATTTGGCTCTATAAAACCTCAACCATCAACAAGTGGGTAATGTCGTTGGCGATTTCGATTTCGAATGATTGAGTTTTGTACGAATAATTGAGTTTGTAGAGGCAAAGATTGCTGTGCTCGAAGCTATCCATTTCGGAGAGGGGCTTGCCAGTTAGCCAAGCCAGAAGGATTCGGATGGCTCTGCCGTGCATGGCTACAAGGATAGTTTTTTCGGATTCTTGCGATAAAATATAGTCAATCGCTTCTTTCTGTCGGTTTTTTACGTCTTCGGGGCTTTCGCCGTTTTCGGTTGGGTAGTCGGTCTGCCCATTTTGCCATCGCCAAATTAAATCTTTGTAGTAGGCATCGTCTTGATAATTCGGGATTTTACCCTCTTGGCTTCCCCAACTGATTTCGTTTAGGCCGACTAATTGCTCGGTCGGAATCCCCAAATCTATAAAACCTTGTACCGATTGCACCGTTCGTCGGAGTGCCGAAGTATAGACTTTATCGAATTGAATGTGCTGGTAAGATTCAAAAAACGCTCTTGCTTGAGCAAATCCCATTTCGTTGAGGTCGGCGTCAATCCCGCTGCCTTGTACAACACCCCTGCGGTTATAATCGGTCTCTCCGTGTCGAATCAGATAAATGGTTTTATTGCTCATTGAGTCGTTTTTGTGGTTATTTTTCTGCGATAACCATTAACTTTTGTTCTATTCGATTAAAAACTTGAAACTTTCTAAAACAAGTCTTAGGTTTGTTTTTTAGGAGAATTTCAAGCTACAAAATTAACAAAAAATATATGTTTAAACATCATTTAGACCTCGAAAAAATCAATCAATTCAATAAAAACACCCTCGGCGAACACCTCGGTATTGAGTTTACCGAACTTGGCGAAGACTTTATTGTGGCTCGAATGCCCGTAGATAAACGCACACATCAACCTGCTGGGCTACTGCATGGTGGAGCGTCTGTTGTTTTGGCAGAGACCCTCGGGAGTGTAGCGGGTACACTCACCCTCGATGACCCAACCAAACAGCACATTGTGGGTGTAGAGATAAACGCCAACCATATTCGTTCGGTACGGTCGGGCTGGGTGTATGGCAAAGCCACGCCTCTGCATGTGGGGCGTAATACGCAAGTTTGGGAAATCAAAATAACCAGCGAAGAAGGTAAACTTGTTTGTGTAAGCCGAATTACGCTGGCGGTCTTACAAGTGGCTTGATTTTTGCACAATTTGGAAAGAAATATTTATCAAAAACAATGAAAAAAATTCTTTTTATATCACTATTGGGTTTATGCTATACAAATCTTTTTGCTCAGACTGATTCGACAATCGTTAGGATTGATACAAGTGGAGCAAAAAAAGATTCATTAAAAAAGGTATCTATCGAAAAAGTAAATACAAAAAAACGTAAAGCCGAAAAAGATACGATTGATGTAAGTTACGCCGAGGAGTTCCGTCGTGAGCAGGTACGATTTACGTGGGGGCTTCGTGGAGGTATCAATCTTAGCCAAATGGCTTTGAATAATATCAACCCCGTAAGAGTGCAAGCCAATGGTTTGCCACAACTCAATTCGAGCGGACGAGTAATCAGAGATGAATTTCTTACCAATAGCCAATCTTCGCTTAGCTACGTAGGTGGATTATTCCTCCGAATGACCCGAGGTTCGTTTTATTTTCAGCCCGAAGCCCTGTACTCGGTCAAAGCTGGTAAATTTGATATTCTACAATCAGATGGTAAGTTGGCGAGTAGGGTAGAGACGAGTGTCTCGGCAGTTGATGTCCCGCTTTTATTTGGTATTCGTTTTCGACAAGGAAGAATCTTTGCCGGGCCAGTAGGTTCTTTTGCGTTTCAGACCAATCAGAAGTTGGTAGATGCTCTAAAAAACTATACAACCGAAGATGCCAAAACGGGATTTTTACTTCGCCCAATTTTGAATGTCCATGCAGGGCTTGGCTTTGAGTTTGAACACGTTGTGATAGACATTCGCTACGAATTCGGCCTCAGTAATTATTCTGATTACACATTGGGCATATCGAGTTCGCCAGCCAACTTTGCGTTTCGACAAAATATGCTTCAACTCACCGTTGGCTTGATTCGATAATCAATTTACGATATAAACCTCGAAACCTCCACACTATCAGTAGTTTGGAGGTTTTTTTATAAGTACTTTTTACCGACCAACGTTGCTTTTATCCATTCATATAATTCCCGAACATCGAATCATAACTTCTACTACGTTTGATGCACTTTTTTATTAAAAGTTCTAACTAAACCTTACAAAAATGTTTTTAGTAATTATTGGTGTGGTTATCGTAGTGGCAGGATTTGCCATTAACACACCTGCGTTGCAGTTTTCGCGTTTTGCACGTCCTGTCAAAACGGTTGGAGCTATCCTGATAGCTCTCGGTTTATTATCTGCTTGTGTTGTTCAGATTGATGCCGGTAAAGTTGGGGTTCAATCGCTCTTTGGTAAAGTACAAAACGGAATCCTGACCAGTGGTTTGAATGTCGTAAATCCGTTTGTTGATGTACGAGAATTCGACACCAAAACCCAAGAATACACGATGTCGGCGATTCATAATGAGGGAGAAAAAGAAGGAGATGATGCCATCAGAGTTCTGTCGGCCGATGGGCTTGAAATTGGTATTGATTTGACGGTTTTATATAGAGTCGAAGCCGAAAAAGCCCCTAATATTCTACAAAAAATCGGAATCGACTACAAATCCAAAATCATTCGCCCGATTACCCGTACCCGAATCCGAGACAATGCTGTTTATTATGATGCTGTGTCTTTGTACTCAACCAAACGGAATGAGTTTCAGCAACGAATCTCGAAAGAAATCAGCGAAGATTTTGCCAAGCGAGGCTTTGTTTTAGAGCAAATATTGGTTCGTAATATTGATTTGCCAAAGTCTGTCAAGCAAACAATCGAATCTAAAATCAATGCCGAACAAGAAGCCCAAAAGATGCAATTTGTGCTGCAAAAAGAAAAACAAGAGGCCGAACGCAAGCGTGTCGAAGCCCAAGGTATTGCCGATTACCAGAAGATTCTATCGACGGGGCTTTCGGACAAACAGTTGCAGTATGAGATGATAAAAGCCCAAAAAGAAATTGCTACTTCGCCAAACGCTAAGGTTATCATCATGGGTAATAAATCAACACCCGTGATTCTGAACGATAAATAAATCTATTCATTACAAATCGTGGCGGCACGGCTGAAAATTAAGTCTATAATTTCAGCCGTGCTACGGATTTACCAACAGAATATCCGCAAATTATTTGCATACAGCGTGGTTGATTTGTATTTTTCAGACACATTCACTTTAACCTTAAAACAAATGGAATTTACGCTCGGTATCGAATGGGAAGGCTTTGAAAAAGATAAATACACGCATTCTGTTCTCGAAGATAATATTTTACCGACTTACATCAATCAGTGCCGCTGGTTTGCGGGTAAGGCACGCCGAATCGAAGGTTTGAAAATCCGCCACGTCATCAAACTTCCGCTCGAAAATGGCACGGCTTGTTTCTTGATTTTTGAATCAAAATACAGCGAAGGCGACTCTGAACAATACCTTTTGCCGATTTCGTTTATCGAAGACGATACCCAAGAACTTCACCCCAAAGGCATCATCTGCAAAGCAACCTTGGATGATAAATCAGGCACTTTAGTCGATGCTATTTACGATGAAACCTTCAGAATGGCATTGTTTCAGAATATCGTAAAATCGGGCGAAGTCAAGCAGAAAAATGGCGATTTACTGTCATTTGCCAAAGGAAAGGCATTGTCCGATGAAGCGATTGCGACATCCTGCCTGCCCGATATTGATTCGAGCAATTCAGCAATGACTTTTGGCGATAAATACTTCTTGAAACTTTACCGGAAGTTGTTTAGCGAGACCAATCCCGAGGTCGAAATGGTGGCTTTTATGACCCAAAATTCTGATTTTAGGAATATCCCTCGCTTTGCGGGTAGCCTCACTTGGAATCGAACCGAAGATGCCGATATTACTTTTGGGATGATGGTAGAGGTTATAGAAAACGATAAGGATGATTGGAGTAAAACGGGCGACTACCTCAACGATTTTTTGTTTGCGTTTGTCGAGGGCAATTTTCAGATAAAAGAGAACGTATTCGACAAAGTTTCGCTTTTGGCTAAGCGTACGGCCGAAATGCACTTGGCTTTGTTTGCTCTTCGCGGCGAAGAAGCCTTCCGTGCCGAACCCTTCGAGCGTCCGTATCGTCGATATATCCATCAAAAAGTCGAGGATTTGCTCGAAAGACGCTATAATTTATTGACCGATAATTACCTTAAATTAGACGAGCAATCGCAGCAATTGGCGTGGATTTTTATGGAATCGAAAGATTTGATTATCGAATTTTTTGACCAAATCCTGACTCGTCCGCTCGAATCGTACCGAACCCGTATTCATGGCGATTATCATCTTGGGCAGGTGCTCGTAACGGGCGATGATTTGACAATTATCGACTTTGAGGGCGAACCCGAAGGCAGTATCAAAGAGCGTAAAATCAAGCATTCGCCACTCAAAGATGTTGCGGGCATGATTCGGAGTTATCATTACGCAGTCTCGGCAAAGCTATTCAACTCGCCCGAAACCGATAGCCTCGACCCTGCGGTGCTACAACGTGCCGCCGACCGTTGGTATAAACTAATCAGAGACACCTACACCGAAGAATATTTTGCTGTTTTTGGGGCTCCACATCCTTTATTCAAAAACAACAATGAGATAAACTATTTATTGCTTTTTCATTTGCTCGAAAAAGCAATCTATGAATTAGGCTACGAAGTAAATTATCGCCCGACGTGGGTCAAGATTCCGCTTCGAGGAATCGTAGAAGTGATTCGTGAAATCGAAAAACTGAAAAGATAAAGAGCGATGATTATAAAAAATTGGAGGTTGTTCAACCTCCAGTTTTTTATAGATTCTTACCCGCAAAGTCGTTGAATTCTTCTTTGAGGTTGCCAAATAAAGTTATGAAAGTTTCGTAGCGGTCTCGTAGTTCTATATTGTCATCGGCTTTTCGGCGGTCAGATGCCGTCGGATTACTCAATATTTCGTCAGTAATGCTTTTTTCGTCTTGGTTGATGTAATGTTTTAAGTAATCTATCTCGTTTTTCTGAATCAGAAACTGGTTCTGAAATTTCTCAACCTGCATTTTGATGGCTTGGTCGGTATTTTTGAAACTTACCTCCCCCAATCTATTTTTCAAAATTTGCAATTCATCTTCATAGAATGCCAATGCTTTGAGCCATTCGATGTGGTCTTCGTGTAAATCAAATAAATACTCTTGTTGTTTCATTTGTTATTGCGTTTTGATTTTGTATTTCAAATCACGCCCATTTATCGAGCATTTTTTATGAGGTAAGTCATTGATTTAATTAATCGTTATCATTGAAATTAAAGACTACTGATTCACTTATTTGAGCAATTTCTCCGTATTTTTGTCGTAAAATTTGCAGAAAGCAATCAACCTTTTTTTGATAAAA
>JALOLV010000074.1 GCA_025455785.1 Spirosomataceae bacterium
TATACATGGGGCTCATTACACTCATGTGAAGGGCTCATCTCATTGCTTGAGGCTGATTGTATTTTATAAAAGTAGAGTGAATTGAACAGGCCTCAAGAATCATCCACTGACAACTGAATATTTTGTTGTCTGTAATTGCATTTAAGACGTTAGTGATTAATTAATTTCGAGTTGAGCATCTGAAAACGTGAGTCCTGCTTTGTGGCTTTGTGAAATTCAATGCTGTTGCGATTATTTTCTGATGATAGGCTGTGTGCTTTTTATTGCTTCCCATTGCTTTTTGAGGTCTGTAAAAGCTTCTCTAAGTTCTTCTTCTGTGGAGTATTCTATTTTCATATATCTATTTCGAGTTTTAAAAGTCTGCTTCTAAAATTTTTCCATTTTCTTTTAACCAATTTTTGGCTTTTTCAAAGTTTGGTTGTTGTATAGCAACGGTGTTCCAGAAGTCATTAGAATGATTAAGATGTATTAAATGAGCTAATTCATGTACAATGATATAATCAATTACAAATACTGGGGCTTTTATAATCCGCCAATTAAAAGTTAAAACCCCAGCAACTGTACAAGAACCCCATCTATATTTCATTTCAGATAATTTAATGGATTTATATTTTACTCCAAGGTGTGTAGCATAGTAATCAACTTTGTTCGAAATAACTTTGATACCGATAGATTTGAACCAACTTTTAAAAATTTCTTTGGCTTTGGGTTTGTTATGAACTGATATAATAAAATCATTGTCAAAAACCACCCCATCAAATTTCTTTGGAGTTACCTTTAGTTGATAGTTTTCTCCTAAGTACATGAGGTATTCTCCCGATATGAATTCTTTTGAGTCTGAAATACGGTGATATTTTTGTTGGTGTCCTAATTTATCATAAATCCATGCTTTTTTTTGATTAACAACCTCATCAACGGTATGCTTAGGAGTTCCTTCAGGTACTCTGACAACAATACTTTTATCTCGCTCAACAAAAATGCCGAGAGTCTTTCTTTTAGAGTAAATAACTTGGTATGACAAACTCATTCGTTTACGATTTTATAATGATTTTTTCTTGCCCACTCAAGCAATTTACTGGTAAAATCCTTATACTTTGCCCTAACATTAGGAATCACATTCAAAAATCTTTCCGATAATAATAGCTTGTGCAATTCTGCTTTCAATTTATTTTGTGATGAGGCATTTCTCCAAAAACCTTTTAGTTTTAATTCATTTTCTAAAATAATGAACAAATTTTGAGTAATATCAACATTTATACTTATCTCATCTTCTGATAAACTATCTTTCTGAAAAAACTCGGATTTAGCTAACCTGAATATCGGCATCTGTGTTTTTCGATTCAATCCATAAGTATTTTCCTTCTCTCTGTTGATAATCGTTTGGCGTAGTGCTTCTAATTCGTCTTTTATCTTAGCCCAATTTCCTTTGAGGCTTTGCAAAATATTTTCTAATGTTTCTGAAAATGAAGCGAATAGAGCAGGGTCTTCATCTAAATTGATACTTATGTAATGCCTAATTGCATGTTCGATTTCAGCAGCCTTTGTTTTCTCTCTTTTTCTACTTTCTACTTTTTTGTAGAATTCTTCATCAATAATAGAAATTGGTTTTACTTTAACTTCTATCCCTTTTGATTGCAAAAATTCATCAGCAATAGCCCTCAACTTAGCAGGTATTCCTTTCATGCTAAACTTGTTTTCATTGGGGTTATGCTTTTCAACAAGAGCATTGATAGATGTATAATTATTAAAGTCAATGATGAAATCTAATGCTTCTTTTTTGGGATAAACATTATTTAATGCTTTGACAAATTTCTTGAAAAGAACGATATATTTATATCGGAGGTCTTCATCATAAAATAATTCAAAAAAAGCATCTTCATCACCAAAATCTGTACATTCGTTTACTTCAAAAAACTCCTTCAACTGACGATTGGCATCTGTTAAGGCATTAAGTTCATCATCATTTGTACTCAATGTATTGATTATTTCTTTCTGCTCTCTTTCTTCATAATTCTCTAATGCTTTCTTTAAATGATGCCCCACACCCACATAATCAACTACATATCCAACAGTTTTATTAGGATTTCCAACCCGATTTACCCTTGCTATGGCTTGTAGTAAGTTGTGGTTATCAATCACTTTATCTAAATACATCACTTGTTCGATAGGAGCATCGAAACCTGTTAGAAGCATATCTCTTACAATAATAAATCCTACGTTTCCATCGAGCGATTGGTCATCTTCATCTACAGAGTTGAAGCCTAACTTAAATCTTTTTATCATCTTTTTGTGATAATCTGCTTTGGTAAACTCTTTGAAATGTTTTTCATCATTTTGTTTACCCGAAATAATCACCGCCGTTTCTAACTTACGCAACAAATCTATATCTATTCCTTGTGGGTTGTCATGCTCTAATTGTTCAATCAGCGTAGTAATTGTATCATCAATGGCTCTTTTATATCTTACTGCTGCCTCTCTTGATACCGCCACCACTTGTGCCTTAAAACCATTGGTAAAAATATGCTCAGCGTAGTGTTTTACCATATCTTCGGCTTTTGCTCGAATGGTAGATTCGGCTTCTAAATAAGCATCTCTTGTACCGAAGCCAAGTATTTGTAATCTTTGTACAATATCATATTCACTAAACACGTCTTCAAACTTTCCATCCATGCCTTTTTTGTCTGGCACTTCTGCATTGTTGGTTCTGCCTTCGTAAACAATCTCCAGTGTTACTTCATCTTCGATAGCCTCTCTCATGGTGTAGGTATCAATATAATCGCCGAAGGTCTGTTCTGTTTTATCAATAGGTGTACCAGTGTAGGCAATTCTGCTGGCATTTGGCACTGCTCTATCAAGATTTGCACCCAAAAGTGTATATTGGCTTCGGTGTGCTTCATCAATCATGAGTAGAATCTTATCACTCTCATTCAAGATTGGAAAAATTGTTTCTAAGTCTCTTTCTTGAAACTTATGAATCATAGCCATTACCAAATCTGAATTGTCAGAGGCGATTAGCTCCTTCAAACTTCTGTTGGGCTTTTCATCATCTTTATTTATCCATTCGGCTATTTTTATATTTACGCCAATCGCTGATGCAGTTTCTACCAATTGGTCTTCTAACTGGGTGCGGTCTGTCAGGAATATTACTTTCCAGCCTGCCAATTTGGTATATTGATACATTTTTCTGACCATGAACATCATTGTCAGTGATTTTCCAGAACCTTGTGTATGCCAAATGATGCCCGAACGTTCTTCTCTGGTGGGCTTTGTGAGTAGTCTTTCTACTGCTTTATTAACTGCTTTGAACTGCTGATAACGCCCCAAAATCTTAATGGTATTGCCTTTATCATCAGTTGAAAAAATATTGAATGTTCGGATTAAATCTAATAGGTTTGTTTTATCAAGCATTCCTGCAACTAACCTCCTTTGGTCGTGTGGAATACTGTCGCCTTCTTGAATCTGTTCTAAGGTTCGAGGATAAGGGTTGAGCCACTTATAAAAGTGATTTTTGTTTTTGGTGGTTATCGTGCCAAATCTTGCCTCGTATCTATCCGTAACAATCAATAGTTGATTGTAATAGAACAATTCTTTTACGCCTATATCTTCATAATTTTCTTGCTCTGCATACCTCAATAGCTGTGTAATGGCTTCGTTGATAGAATCATTCACTTTGGGAGATTTGCATTCTACTACTCCAATAGGAATCCCATTGATAAACAAAACTATATCGGGTATGATGTAGTTATCTGTACCTTTAATATGGATTTTGAATTGAGATATTGCCACAAAATGATTATTGGCTGGATTCTCAAAATCAATGTATCTCACTCTTGGGCTTATATCTCCTGTCTGCTGGTTTTTATCAACGGTTGTGCCATTGAGTAATAGATTCAGCACCGATTGATTGTTTTCGATGAGGTTATTACTCTGAAAACTATCTATGCGTCTGATTACTTCATCAATTTGTGTATCGGTCAGAAAAGGGTTTATCTTTTTCAACTGAGCCACTAATTGGCTCACTAATAGCACTTCATCAAGGCTATTTCTATAACTTTGTTGTGGAGTTTGAGAAAGTGTAAGTTCTATTACCTCATCCCATTCGAGCATGAGTTTGAGTTGTTCGAGGAATGGTTGCTCAACAGTAGGGTATTCTTCAAGCCTCATTACTTTCCATTTCTTCTCGGCTGAATTATCGGCATTACTATATATCATGGTTTTCTGTTGATTTAATTTTATCGGTAATTGCTTTACTCATGGCTACTCCACCTATTGGTCTTCTAATAAGCATTTTTTGCATTGATATTAAGAATTGCAATTTAGGAGAATGGTCGTCGCTTTTACCAAGTTTGGCATCTTTCAAGAATACATTTGAATCACCTGTAAAAGTTGGCTCACTGTAAAGAGAATTCTCTCCTCCTTGTGTCATATAATCATCTATTACTTGCAAAGCAGAATTATATAAGTTTTTGGCTGGCTCAGAATCTGTTTCTTCAAAAACCTTAATTATTGCATCTGACAAATCACCTAATGTTGTAGGTATCTGTGCATATACCATTACATCTTTCAATAAATTGATTACTGTAAAGCAAAATAAGTATTTGGTTTGTCCTCGGGTTGGAAAATCTCTACCTCTACCAAAATTTAACTCTCTGGCAAGTTTTAGTAGTAAATAAGAGGCATACAAATCTCTTACACCAAAAGTTTCAGACTCTGTGATTCTTTTAAATATACTTCCTCCAGGTGCAAAAGGTGGATTTTTTCCAAATGCGATACCTGGCTCATAAAGCCAACCAGCACCATAAATTTTAAGTAGGTCAAAAGCATTTGCCCAGCCTCTGTATGTTCTTTCGTCTAAAGTAGTTTGTCGTTTAGCTTTTTCAGCTTCCCAGCCTCCTCTGTGTATTTCGAGGTAGATATTATATTTTTCAGCCATTTCTTTTGCCCAAAACTGAAAACCCTTTTCGAGTGCAATGAAATCTTTTTGTGTAACTGAATTTTGACTGTTGGTGTTTTTGGTTGTTTCAATTAGTAAGCCTTCACCGTGTTCGCCTACTTTTACTATTTTGGTTACAACGATTCCTTTATTTAGTCGTTCTTTATAATCGTCTAATTCAGGACTTGAACCAGAACTACCATTGTCAATTTTCTTTCTTAATTCATTCCAAATTGTTTTTGTAGTTTGGCAACCGTTAACTATATACGGATTTGTCAATTTGAAACTTCCTGATTCTTGTGGAGTGAAATTTTCAACAACAATTGTGATACCATTATTATAAAGCCCAAATCTTTCGGGTTTCGTAGAAATGGTATCTGCAATGCCTTGATTTACTTTTTTGCCCGAGCCTAAGAATTTCCTTACGTTTTTTTCATAGATTAAATCAAGGTCATGTGTGATGTGTTGATAATCTTTTAAAAACTTGTAAATATTTGTAAGTTTTACAGAGCCAACCAGCAGTTCGTTGCCAGACTGGACTAAATCTGCTGAAATTGATACCTCAATTTTAGGTTTTTCGATTTCTTGCTCGCCTTGTCTCAGAAAAATTGTTTTGATATTGATGCTATCCACATCAAAAATAGCCCCGAATCTATGAGTTCCTATTGATTTTATATCTCCAATTGCTCTTTCTTCTGCCTCGGTTAGCGGGTCGTTGGTGGCAAATAATAAAATTAGTTTGTCTTTATCTGATGCCGAGCTGATGAATGCTTGTAGTTTTTCAACAAGTTCATGGCTTATAGATGAAAGGTTTGTTCTTTGACCGCTTAAAGTATCAATTAGTTTTTGGCTTTCAAAAAGCAAGGTTTCAACTCCTGCAAAAGCTTTTCCATATTTGCTTTGTACTAAATACCATGTGTTGCCATCGGCACCATTTTCTTCGATATTCTCCTTTCTTTGGAGGTAAGCAATATCAATTCCTCCATCACCAGCTCCATCACAAAATATGATTTCATCATTTTCTTCATCAAAATCAAGCCATTGGGTGAGTAGCTTACGAGCAAAGCTTCTCCCTTTCTGAACTGAGGAAGGATTTCCCTCTAAAATTTCTTTTAACCATGCTTCTTTAAAGGTTTCGTAATTTAAAACATCCTGTGTGTGTTGCATATTATTCGTTGTTTAATAGATTCGTAACTCTTACTTTTCCGCTTAATAAATCTTGCATTAAGCCAGTTTTAGTGGTTTGGAGTTTTGATAACTCTATTTCGTTTAAAATAAGTGTTTTTTCAAAGGTTTTTATACATTTTGCTATTCTATCAAATTCGCTATTTTCTTGTGGATACCCTAATCTTATTGCCTTAATCATACTATAATTGATTCCTTCCCTATTACCCCCTGCATTATTTTGTTTAATTTGATTTTGACCTTTTTCTGAAATTAAGAATTCGGATAGAAATAATGCTCTTGATTCAGACTTAGTATTTTGTCTTATTGCACAAACATGTTGGTTTACATTAGCTTTAGGTAAATTTGATGGAACAAAAGCACTTCTTCCAATTGAAGCTCCAGTAATATTAAGTAAGACATCATATTTTTCTAATTGACTTCCCAACATTTGCTCATTAATTTTTTCATTTATGTAAGCTACATCATCTAATAATAACTTAGAATTATGAACATTTTGACTTCTAATTAGTAAAACGCCCTCTTTTTGATACACTTTACTTCCTCCTTTTGGAGTTACTCCACTTCTAATATGTTCTGCAATTTCCCCAATATATTTACAATCCCACTCCAAAGGAATTTTACCAATGGGGCTATCTTTAAATGGGTGGTTTTCAAAAGAGCGGATTTTACCATCGGCATCAATACCTTTGCTGAGGAGGTCTTGCATCAAGCCTGTTTTTATGCTTTTGTATTTTTCTATTAATGCCTCTGTTTTGCTTATTGCTTCATCTATTTCTGTTAGTATTTCAGCTATTTTTGCCTGCTCTTTTAGGGATTTGGGGTAAAAGCAAATTTCTTGTTCAAAATCTTTCTGTTTTAAAAAATCTCTTGCACTCCCCTGTGAACGACTTAAATGATTCCTTACAATGTTAGTTGCATTGTAAAAAAAGAATTTTTTGTTAAGAATTGAAGAATCGGGCTTTAAATTCCAAATATTCTGATTTAACAGAACGTTTTTAGCTACTTTAGGAACTATACTAATTTTACCAGTAGATGCACCGACCATTACAAGTAAAATATCCCCCTCATCAACTCTAAAACTATCGAATAAATAAGCTATTGAAATATCTAAAAAGATAGCATTATCCATGCTAATAGTTTTATTTTCCATATTAGTGACCCTAAGAATAAAATCTCCAGTTTCACGATAATCTTTTGATTTAAAAGCATATCCTCTTTTTATCAAAATAATTTCTTTTAATTGGCTTGAAACCCAATCTTCCATTAATTCAGATAATTTAGTTGTGTCAGAAAATTATTTAACTGAGATAAACTTTGGCTACGGCTCTGCTCAATGGCTTTGGCAGGGGTAGCATATTTATCGTAGAGTTTTTCGTAAGCCAATACCAAGGTTCTTTTTTCGGC
Source organism: Spirosomataceae bacterium (assembly GCA_025455785.1). Lineage (GTDB taxonomy): Bacteria > Bacteroidota > Bacteroidia > Cytophagales > Spirosomataceae > JALOLV01. The sequence continues at coordinate 7,526 of JALOLV010000074.1, forward strand.
ATTCATGTAGCGGCTTAGTTGCTCATTTACCAAATCATGGTGTTTTTGTAAGATAAGTGTCTTTGCTTGGTCTTCGGTTATGATGCCGCCTATTTCTTCGAGCAGTATATCTAAGCTCTCAATTCGTTGGCTGAGAGTATCGGTATCTTTTACTAAACCAGTATATTTTTTTGTTGCCTCCTTAAACTCATCTTTTACTTTTTTGATGGTTTTTAGTAGCTCTTTTTCATTTTTACTTGCCTTTTCTAAGGCTTCGATGGCTTTCTTTATCTGAATGATGGTTTCAGGATAGTCAATAAATCTATCTTTCAAGGGCTTTATTACCTTGTGGGCATTTTCTACGAGTTTTACCATTTCGCTCATTACTTGGTTCAGCAGGTTTTGGTCTTCTACTTTTTTAGCTTCTGAGCCGTATTTTTTCAGTTCGAGTTTTAGCACCAATAGCTGTTCTTTTTCTTTCAGTGTTTTTTTGGTTTGTTTTAGCTCGGTGTCTAACGCTTCTAATTTTTCCAGTTTTTGTTTGTAAGGCAACATATCATCGGCAGAGGCTTCTTCTTCTATAAGGCTCTTGATGCTGTTTGATAACTCACGCTTGATAACAGCCCCTGATATTTTTTCATCTTCATCGGGTTCGTATTCCAGAAACTCTTGGGTAGCTTCCAAAAACTCTTGTATTTGGTTTTCAATATCACTGATTTTTAGGTCGAGGGCTTCAATTTCTTGTTGCTCAGCCTTGAAAAACGTATCAATCATATAATTGTCGGGAATCAAGGCAGGCATCCAACCATTCGACATGATGGTTTTGAGGTCGTACTTGATATTATCCCACCAGTTCACAAAAACCCCTGCCACTTGATATTTATCCAAAATACCCACAGCAACCAACTTGGTTTTAAGCGATTCTATCAGCTTTTTTCTGACATAAGGCAGCACTTTTGGCGTACCTACACTCATTATATCCATATCCGAGCTGAGTGTCTTGGGGGCTAATTCTGCAAAGTTATGTTTTGCTTCTTGCCACCATTCGACTAATAGTGTTTCTACTTTTTTTAGTACCTCATGCACTGGCTCGGCGTTCTCAATGATTTCTTTGATGTCTTTTTTCTCTGCAAGAGTGTTTTTGAAATTTTTATAGTTAGGTTTAAAGTCTTCAAAAATAGTATCGGCATCAAAATTAAACTTTTGGGCTTGTTTTTGGATAGCACCAATCTCTGCCATTGGTACACCCCCAAGCAAATGAGCCGTAACATCCTGTGGCTCTGGGTCAGGAGTATTATCAACATACCTTCTTATGTTGAGGTTGAAATCATTCCGTTCTAATTCCTCGAACTCAACCAGACGTGCATATTTATGCTCATCTTGTTTGTGTTTGAAAACATAATCTATTTTTTCGATGTCTTCTGGTCTTAGGTAGTTTTGGTTTTTACCCTCGCCAAACTCAGCATCGGCATTGATAAAAAATATCTTTTTTCTGAGGTTATCAGGTTTATTTTTATTCAGAACAAGAATACAGGCAGGAATCCCAGTGCCATAAAATAGTTTTTGGGGCAAACCAATAATAGCCTCTATGACATTGGCTTTTATCATTTTAGTTCTAATTTCTCCTTCTTTTCCACCCCTAAACAATACACCATGAGGCATTACAACTGCCAATTTACCATTTGATTTACAACTTGCCAACATGTGTTGAACAAACATAAAATCGGCTTTTTTCCCTGTTTCAGGACAAAAACCAAATCTGAATCTTTCGGGGTGTCTTAGGTTTTGCCGATTATAATTTTGAGAAAAAGGAGGGTTTGCAATTACCCTATCAAACTGCTTTATTCTGCCACCTTCAAGGTTTAATGGTTCTTCTAAGGTATCTCCATATTCGATATAATAATTTTGGATATTGTGTAGAATGATATTCATTTTACAAATAGCCACTACGCTTGGGTCATTTTCTTGTCCGTAGAGTTCTATGTTGTTAATGTTACCCCCCTGTTCTTCAATAAACTGAGAAGATTGTATCAGCATACCACCCGAGCCAGCGGTTGGGTCATAGATACTCATTTTTTCTTCTGGCTCAATCAGTTGCACGAGTAGCCTTACAACCCATGAGGGCGTGTAAAACTGCCCCCCTTTTTTGCCAGCATCATCGGCAAATTGTTTGAGCAAATACTCATAGGCAGCTCCAAGTAAATCAGGAAACTCAAAATTCTCATTGATAAGCCTTGGAAACTCGGTGAACTTATTAATGAGGTCAATGAGGTCTTGGTTTTTAACAACCTCTTTTCCTTCTACCTGCTTATTAAAATTGATTCTTCCCTTAAATAAGCCAGAAAGAGTATTTGGGTTGGCATCTTCTAAGGCGTTAAGAGCTTTATTGAGCAAATCACCCACATTATGCTTTAAATCTTTGATTGCTGGTTGTTCGACACCATTTTCATCAATAAATGATTGATACCACCTTGCTCTGTCGGGTACAAAAAAAGCTTCATTGCTGTATGTAATAGGGTCATTGAGTAGTTCATTGAGTAGTTCGGTATCTGTTTCTTTCAAGTGTGAATACTCAGTGTTTATGATTCTATTTTGTTTTTCTTCAAAAACATCAGATAACCTTTTCAGAAAAAGCATACCAAAAATATATTCTTTGTACTCAGAAGCATCCATTTTGCTTCTGAGAATATCTGCTGCACTGTATAAAAAGTTTTCGAGTTGCTTTATGGTTACTTTTTGTTTCATTAATCAATGGTTTTGTTTGTGAAGCAAAGATAATAGGGTTTATACGAGAGCCAACATACGAAAGTAATAAAAGATATAGAATTGAATAGAAAATTAGGGTTTCTATTAGACATTACAAGTTAAAACCCTCACTATGTCTATGCACGGTGAGGGTTTTGTTTAGTTTAGAAAGGCATATTTTTGTCTTTTTCAATCTTCCATGCTCGGATATTGTTAAAGTACCTACCACCAAATTCTCTTGCTTGAATATTACACTCAACACTCACTAGGTTGCCTTCTACAATGTTCGGGTCTGATACTTTATCATTCCAAACTTCTATACATATTGATTTTGGAAACTCGCCATTGTCAATTGTAAGTAAAAACTCTCTTTTTGAAAGAGATTTGTTGTCTTTGCCTTTTATTTCTGTTTCTGCAAAGACTTTTTCTATAAATCCACTAAACTGCATTTTGTTGAAAATTTAAGCCCCATTTCTAAGTATATGTCAAAACTTTGAAAAGAGCCAAGCAATTAGTAATATGGGTTTACCAAGACACATAAAACAGATTGCACTGGCTCATGGAGGATAAAAACGACCATTGATTTACAATTACAAAACTATTTACCGTGGCATAAAGCCCGTTTGAAATTTCTTAACTTATTCATTGTTTCGTTAATTCGTAATAGAAACGTTAGTTACAGTAAAAATGCGGCAACGCTCAATAACCGAGAAACCTGTACAAACCTTCGCAGAATTCAGCGTTTTTTCACTGAATTTTCCATTGATTTTGATATAATTGCTCGTCTTTTAGTAGCGATTACTCCTATTAAAGGTCCTTACCAACTAAGTTTAGATAGAACCAATTGGCAATTTGGTGATGTCAATTTTAACATCCTGTGTCTAACAATTGTAGCTGATAATATAAGCCTTCCAATTCTTTGGACTATGTTAGACAAACGTGGTAACTCAAATCAAGAAGAGCGTAAATTGCTCATATTGAGGTATATACATTTATTTGGTTTAGAATCAATTGACTGTATTATTGCTGATAGAGAATTTATTGGGCAGGAATGGCTTAGATTCCTGATTAATAATCCTATCAAATTTTACCTTCGTATTAGAGAAAACTTAACTGTTTATCACAAAGGACGTGAATTAAGGGTTTCTTGGCTTTTTAATAATCTACCCCTCAATACAATTCGGCAAATTGATAAACTGATTCTTATCGGAGACCAATGGGTTTATCTGACAGGTATGAAAATCATTAACAAAAAAGGTGAAATAGAATTCGTCATTGTTGCCACCTATCAGAAAAATTTACAAGCTATGCAAGTATATGCTAAAAGATGGACGATTGAATGTTTTTTCAAAGCCATAAAAACCGCAGGTTTCAATCTGGAAGATACTCATCTGAAAGACCAAAAACGCCTTGAAAAACTATTAGCGGTTATTGCCATTGCTTTTATTTGGGTCTATTTGATTGGTGAATATGAAAATCAACACAAACCAATCCCTATTTTAACCCATCAAAGGCGAGCTTTTAGCATTTTTAGATATGGATTAGACAACCTAATAAAAGCATTAACCTTTGATAATCAAATCATTAGACATTACTTACAACTTTTGACACTTACTTAG
>JALOLV010000438.1 GCA_025455785.1 Spirosomataceae bacterium
GTTGGTGAAAACGATTTTAGGACGAATGCTTTACCCGTCCATTTGTTATTAGGCGATGCTAAGTTGTACTCAATTCCGATATTGCGATTGAACTTTGCAATTTGTTTAGAATCGGCCAAAAGCTCGCCAGTCATATCACGATTTACGAACATCGCAGCGATATTTGAACGGGCAAAAACTCGACGTTGGAGAGCAACCACTGAGTAGTTTTGGGCAGGTAAACCAGCATCGTTTTTGCCAGTTTGCATATTCATAAAACCAATCCTCCAATCTTTGTTGAGTTTTCCGCTCAATCTTGCCCCGAATTTTATCGGAGAATTCAGCCCGACTCTTCGGCTAAAAAATGGACGAATTGTATTGTAACCAAAATTGGTAAAAAGGTCGCCGTTTTCTAAGAAAAATTGGCGGCGTTCGGGGAATAATAGCTCAAAACGGTCGAGGTTGGTAACTTGTTGGTCAACTTCTACTTGCGAGAAGTCGGGATTGACGGTCAAATCAAGATTGAGCGATGAAGTAACGGCCACTTTGGCGTCGAACCCGATTTCTTTTTTGAAGACGGCATCAGTATTAGCAGCATGGTTTTTACTGACACCACCCAAAACGTACGGAATTATCGAAATATTGGCACCAGCAGCGGGTGGGGGAGTATCCCAAACCAAAATACCAGTATAGGCCAACGAAGCCGTAGGAAACTGACGAGGAACGGGTGCCCAAACCGATTTTTCGGTAGTTTTTAAATCAAGACGGCTGAAATTTACACCCCATTCTTTGATTCCTTTTTTGTAGCGAAGGGTTTTAAACGGAATCGCACATTCCCAAATCCATTTATCGTCATCGGATTTTACGACCGACACCCAACGGTTCTCCCAGTTCAGATTTACGTTTGCACCATTAAACATCAGGCCGTCCCATCTTGCCCCTGCGGCATTTGAGCCAAAACTAAAACCATTAGTTTGGTCGTCGAAGGTATCCAGAAACAGTAAATCATTATCGTTTTTACCAAAGTTGAAGTCTTGCTTGAGCGATTCTACCATGTATGGCCCGGGCAATTTGTCATAATTGATATAATAGACATACAAATTTTGGTCATCGTAGGTCATTTTCACTTCGGTAACTACCTTAGCTTTACTGGTATCCATCGGTAAAACCTGAAAGAAATCGGCAGCAAGTTGGGCATCTTGCCATGCTGGTTCATCCACGATTCCGTCCACTTTTATTGGCGAATTAGCCTTCTTGATATGATAGCGATACTTATCGTTTTTCTTTTGAGCAATGCTCAGTAACGGAAGCAGAAGTAGAAGTAAAGTGATTTTTCTCACAATTTTGAATCTGGTAAATAAATAGGTTGAATAGTTTTGTAAAGGACTACAAAATTATGTTTTTGTGACAGAAATTAACACAAAATGAGATGTAAAAGATGATTTATTAGACGGACTGCCAGGGTTAGCATCAAAACTGAAAATAGATAAATTGGTTAGACGAAAATACGCCAAAGAAATACGTCAATATCAACAATGTGATGAAGATAAAATAGAATTTGGGTGTACTATCGGTCGGAATAAATTTAATGAATTTATCTTTGAGCATCAATAACGCAATCAAAATCCAACAGAAAATCATCTCAGTATTGTTTAATGGCGATTGGACTGTATCATGAATAGAAAGCCCGAAGATTTTTTTCAAAATTAATAAAGCGTGGCTCATTCCATTGGCGGCGAAGAATATCCAAGTTAGCATTACCAAAACAAACGTAAATGCCATATTGATAAAACTAAAAAATGGCTTTTGTGGTAACGAAAAATGGAAAAATTTATCTCGTAATCGTGCCAAAACGAGGTAGATTCCGTGTAAACTCCCCCAAACTACGAATGTCCAATTGGCTCCATGCCACAAGCCGCTCATCATAAACACAAAGAAGAGATTGAAGTAAATTCGAGCCTCGGATACTCGATTTCCGCCCAATGAAATGTACAGATAGTCTCTAAACCAAGTAGAAAGCGAAATATGCCAGCGTCGCCAAAATTCCGAAATTGATTTTGAGAAATACGGTGTATCGAAATTCTCCATGAGTTTAAAACCCATCACGCGAGCTGCCCCGATGGCAATATCAGAGTACCCCGAAAAATCGCAATAAATCTGAAAGGTAAAGAAAATTGTAGCAATGAGTAGCGAGAGTCCGTTGTGGTCGGCGGCGTGTCCATACACATCGTGTACCACAATACTCAATCTATCGGCAATAACCACTTTTTTAAACATTCCCCAAGCGATTCGTATCAATCCTTCCTTTATATTCTCAAAATCGTATTTAAATTTGCTATGAAACTGCCAAAGGACATTCTGCGGACGCTCGATTGGACCCGCCACCAATTGTGGATAAAACATGACGTACAAAGCATAAACCACAAAATCACGCTCGGCGGGTTGGTTTCGGCGATAAACTTCAATCGTATAGCTCATTGCCTGAAACGTATGGAATGAAAGCCCGATTGGAAGCAGTATAGAAAGTGGGTCAAAAGGGTTATCGAAATCGAATTTATAAGCTAAAAAATCAACGTTTTTAACGAAAAAATTAAAGTATTTGAAGTATGCTAAAAACCCGACATTTGAGATTAAACTGATGATTAACAGCCATTTACGTTTTGCTCCTTCGGCTCGTTCTATCCAGATTCCGGCGTAGTAATCAACCACAATAGTTACAGCCAAAATCAGAATATAAATTGGCATGAAAACCATGTAAAAATAGCAACTTGCCAACAACAAAAGCCAAACCCGACCACGCTGTGGAAGCTGATAATAAAGTATCGTTACGACGATAAAGAAGAATATAAATTGTAATTCGTTAAAAAGCATTTAATGGTTCAATGTTCTGGGTTCAATGTTCAAGGTTAATGGCCTAAAGTTCAAAAATAATTACTTCATTCTGTAATAACCTTTCATATCAGAATTTCGTAGTGTGATGATTAGACTGCTTATTTTTTTACTTATAATCTCTACTTTACTCTTGTATTTTGCAAATTTATCCTGACTAAAATAGGTTCTGTCGAATGCCCGATAGATTTGTGAACGAAGTTCGCCAGCAGAACCTTTTGCAATAATTAAAAAGTTTATGAATTCTTTATTGCCACCTCTTTCAAATCCTTCGGCGATATTATCCATGACAGAGCCACTCGACCCATTCATTTGCCCTTTTAGCTCAAAATCTTTATTAAAAATGCCCTCTGAATACTCTAAATATAATTCATTAGCTAATTCTCGTGCCAATTGCCAAATCTCCAAATCCTCGAACCTTTCAATCTTAGCCATATTGGTAAAATTTAACCTTGAACAATGAATATTTAACCTTGAACAATGAACATTTAACCTTGAACTACTTAATCTTCACCGTCCAAATCTCAAAATGAGTTTTGTTTGGGTTATAAATGATGAGTTTGTTGTAATTTTCGAGGTAAGACAAATTCGGGAATGCCGAAGCAGAAATAGATTTCTCATTTCCACCGATTTGATTACCATTGAGGTCGAAGATGGAGTTCGATTGTCCATCAAAACCAACGATAAATTTAAGGTCATTGCCTAAGTCAAAATACTGTAATCTAATCTTTTGGGTATTGGTTTTAGTGATTTTGAACGATTTTTTGAATTGTTTATCCAAAATAAAGACATCGGTCAGGGTGCGTTCGGCGATTACGTAATCTTTTTGGGATTGGTCAAAAATCACTTCAAAGTAAGACTCTCCTTCGGTTTTCGGAATCTGGAAAGTGTAAATTTTTTCGCCATTGACATTATATCGCTCGACCTCACCATTTTTAGTAATTACAGTAGCAGTTGGAACGCTCGAAATCTTATCCAAAATCAATCCACGGGCTTGCCCCGACCCAACGATTGCCGCAAAATTTTTGTAAATCGTCCCGTTTTCTCTAATCAAAAACAACTCGCCGTTTTCTTGCAGTACAAAAAGTAGGTTGTCGCCTTTGAATTGCAACGGCAGAATCGAAATAATCCGTTTGAATTTACGTGCATTTATCCTCGTAACGGCCTGTGTGGTTTCGTCATTGATGAAGATATTGCCCTCATCATCGCCCACATAAATCTTTTGGTTTTCGACCGAAACCGCCCTGATTCCGCCCACAACTGGCACGGCAGGGATGTACGCTTCGAGACCTTTTTGTAAATCTCGTTTAAAAACATAAAGATAGCTGTTGAGTAGATATAACTGATTATCACTACTTTGTGTAATGACCTCATCGGCTTGTGTAAACCTATTCGGAATAATGTAAGGCTGAGTTACAATCGGGTTGGTCAGCACCAAGCTATCTTGCAAAAAGAACTTATTGAAAATCGCCGCCTTTTGGGTTTTAGGAATTTTTTCGAGTAATACCTTTGTGCCAAACTCGGCATTGTTTACAAAAGTTTGTAACCCAATAAAACGTAATTCTTTAAAACGGTTTTCGTGCTTGAGCAATGACGGCTGCCATCGATTGTTATCGAGCGAATGATAAATATTTTTCCAGATTCCTTGCGGCACCACAATCGTACTAATTTGGGCTTTTGGGTTGAGTTTTTGTAAGAAACTGTTGTTGGTTTTACTCCAAACTTTCCCCTCCGAATGCTGGTCGAGGTAGTGGGTCATGGTTTCTTTTGTGTTGGCAATGACGATGTAATCATCAATAAATGTGTAATAACACGAATTTTGGAAACCATAAAATGCCGAACCAAA